>DQGV01000354.1 GCA_003524705.1 Anaerolineae bacterium
ATCTTTCGCAACTCCACCTCACTGGGATAAATTAATTATATCTGTTAATTTCTATTTATATATATTCCGGCACAAAATAACCTCTTTCAGCGTTAACATCATATAGAAGGAGTAAAAATGAAAAGGAAAATTGTTTTCCCTTTGTTAATGATTTTAATCATCACAGCTTGCGCGCCAGCTCCGCAAGTTACATCCACACCTTTGCCTACCAGTTTCTTCGCGACTGAACCTGCCACATTAATCCAAGCTTCACCTACTTTACCGATTCAAACTACATTCGTCCCCAGTGCCACACTTGCGCCGCCAATACCTGCAAATACTGCTACATCTATCCCGTCAATCACCGCCATGAATAACCCGTATGCGGTTGTGCTTGTTTTACCGAGTGATGTGCTTAACATTCGTTCAGGTGCCGGGGTGAGTAACAATATCATTGGCACACTTCAACCAACTGACACAAATTTGAATCGGACAGGTCCAGCCGCCAGTGCAAATGGCGACCGTTGGGTTGAAATCCAAAACCCAAGCGGCGGCACGGGTTGGGTTAATGCCAATTTTTTAACCGAACAAGTTTCATCTTCTACATTTTGTAGTGACACGCGTGTGACAGAATTATTGAACAACACCAAATCCGCTTTACTCAATTCAAATGGTGAATTGTTAAGTTCACTCATCAGCCCTGTGCATGGGTTAGATTTGCGTTTATGGCGTTATGGCACAGTTGCCAACTATTCACCTGAAGAAGCCAAGTTTGTTTTTGAATCAACATACGAAGTCAGTTGGGGACCTGCGCCCGGAAGTGGCGAAGAAACGAAAGGCTCATTCAGTGTTCAACCATTACCCAAACTGAAAGAAGTCTTTAGCAGTAGTTACACTTCAAACTGTAACAACACATTGGATTTAGCTACTTTTTCCGTCCAACCTGTGCCCGCTGAGTATACAAATATCAATTTTTATACCATCTATAAACCCGGCACAGAACAATATGGCGGTTTAGATTGGCGTGCATGGATACTCGGCGTGGAATATGTGGGCGGCAAGCCTACATTGTTTTCTTTGATTCATTTTCAGTGGGAGCCTTAATCAGCCCCTCACGAATCACTACCAACGGATGTTTCGCTTCAACCCCTGCTCCATCTACAATCTGCATTCGACAGGCGGCACCAGATGAAATAATTCTTTCCTCTTTCATCTTTCTAATTCTTGGCAACAACTTCAACTCGCCAATGCTCATTGATAAATCATAATGCTCGGCATCAAACCCAAATGTGCCAGCCATGCCACAACAGCCTGCATCACTCAACTCAACTTGGTAGCCAAGCAAATGCAAAAGGTCAACAGTAGCAGATGTCCCTGAGGAAGAGGCGCGGTGGTGACAATGTGGATGAAAGAAAATCTTTTCTTTATTTGTTTGTCTATCAAAATTATTTAATTCCCCTAATTTGGCTACACGCAAAATAAATTCATCCACCATAAACACATTCTTTGAAATAGATTCAATTTCCACTTTTCGATGTGGCAACAAAGCGACATATTCATCTTTGAGACAATACACCTCAGGCGGCTCGCATCCAACTACGGGGATACTTGATTCTGCTCCTAAACTTTTTATTTCATCCAAAACTTTTTCTGCGTGATGCTTGGCTTGCTCAATAAATCCTTTTGAAAGAAATGAAGCGCCAGCACCAATCATAGATAAAACTTTAACTTCATATCCAAGGTGATTCAAAATATCAATTGCAGATTCTTTTACTTCGGGTTCAATATATTCTGAAAACACATCAGATAAAAATAGAATAGTCTTATTGGTCGAATTGGTCTGACTAGTCTTATAGGTCTTATTGGTCTTCATAAGCAACGGAAGTGGTCTTTTATCTGTAATTCCAAATACTTTTGAGATTATCTTTTTAGACCAACTTATTTTCATAAAGACATTTGTTATCGGCGCAATCGGACTCAACCATTTTGCAACCACATGAAAATATGCAAATAAATAATCATGCAACGGTCTGCGATGTGATTTGTAATATTGATTCATAAATTCATATTTGAGTTTTGGCATATCTACCCCACTTGGGCATTCGCTCGTACAACCTTTACATGCCAAACATAAATCAAGTGACTTAAAAGTTTCTTCTTCCAATTCAACCTGCTCACCGCCTTCTGACTTCTGCTTACTGATTACTGCTCTTAAAAGATTCGCTCTTCCCCTCGTACTCAACCCCTCTTCCCCACTCGCCTGAAATGACGGACACATCACACCATTCGATTTTCTACACACACCTTGACCATTACACATTTCAATCGCACCAGCGAGTCCATGCTCATGTTCAAAATGTAATGCTGAATCCCAAACATTGACATGATAATTTTCACCATATCTTAAATTTGAATCCATCGGTGGTGCATCAAATAACTTTTTCGGGTTCAAAATATTATCAGGGTCAGCGGCGTGTTTCAACTTTCGCATCGCATCGGTGATTTCTTTTCCGTATGTGCGTTCAATAAACTCGCCTGAAACAATTCCATCGCCATGTTCACTGCTCATCGAGCCCTCAAGTCGCATCGTCAAAGAAAAAACTTCTTCGACAATACTTCGCATTTGCTTCACACCTTCACCACGAGTCAAATCTAGCACAGGACGAATATGCAAACATCCACCCGAAGCATGTGCATAAATTCCCGCATACATTTTATGTGCAAGCAAAATCTTTTGGACTTCACGAACAAACTCGCCAAGTCTTTCCACAGGAATCGCACAATCTTCAATGAATGCAATCGGGCGCGCATTTTGTGGGCGTGAATCTAAAATTCCCAAACCTGATTTTCGGATATTCCAGATTCGATTCTGCTCTTCATTTGACTCAGCAATTGTCAACACATCGCCAATTTTTCTGACCGCCTCTTTCAACACCGATACTTGTTCGCCACTAAATTCAACCACTAACACTGCCGCAGGATTCCCAACTATCCAACTCATTTGATTAGCAACAGCAGATACACTCCTCGCCAATTGCAAAATCATCTGTGGAATTAATTCAATTGCACTCGGATTAAATTCTAAAAGTCGAGGCACATCATCACAAGCCTCTTCAATGCTTTGATATTGCAAAACTCCTAAGATTGTATGCTTTGGTTTGGGAACGAGATTCACTTTCATCTTGCGAATGACTGCCAGTGTTCCTTCTGAACCAGCTAGCAAACTTGCTAAATTGACCGTAGACCGCTGACCGTAGACCGAATTTTGCATTCCATAATTATTTTCATCCCATTGAGGAGGTTGTGAATGAGAAAATGGCAAAAGATAATTCAATCTATATCCTGCTGAATTCCGCCACGACTTTGGATAATTTTGTTTTATTGATTCAGAATAGTTTTCTCGTATTTCATTTACAGCAGAAAAGATATTTGATATTCGAGAATCGGGATTCGGGAATCGGTTATTGAGTATTGAGTTATCGAATCTTGCCAAACTCCCATCACTCAAGATCACTTCCGCTTCAAGCAAATGGTCAGCGCTCATGCCATACAAAATAGAATGAGCACCTGTAGCATTATTTCCAATCACTCCGCCCATTGTGGCACGCTCTGCTGATGCAGGGTCTGGACCAAACATCAATCCATGTTTTGCAGTCGCGCGATTCAAATCCGCAAGAATCACACCAGGCTCTACAATTGCATAATGTTCTTCGGAATTAATTTCAATAATTGATTTGAGATGTCGAGAGCAATCTAAAATCAATGCTTCGCCAATGGCTTGCCCACCTAAAGAAGAGCCTGAACCTCTTGGAAGAATCGGAATTTTATATTTTGAAGAAAATTCAACTGCTGATTGCAAATCATCTTGATTATTTGGAATCGCCACCCCTAACGGTTCAATCTGATACATGGATGCATCAGTAGAATATAAAACTTTAGAAGCAGTATCGAGTCGAAGGTCACCAATAAAATATTTTTTTAATTCATAGATAAATTCTTTGGATAATGCCATAGCTTTGATTCTAATCTATAAAAAACGCCGCCGAGGACGGCGGCTTGAGCAATTACCAATTACGATTTACGAATCACGTATTATTTCTTCTTGACCTGATTCGCTACTTCTGCCGCTTTCTTCGCGGCTTCTTCAGGGTCGCCGAGGTAATAATTTTTAATCGGCTTCAAATCTTTATCCAACTCATACACCAATGGCAAACCTGTTGGGATATTTAATTCTGTAATTTCGCTTTCAGAAACATTATCTAAGTATTTCACCAAAGCGCGGATTGAATTTCCATGCGCGACAATCAAAACTCGCTTGCCGGATTTGATTTCAGGTGCAAGTGTTTCATTCCAATAAGGCAACACTCTATCAAGCGTAATCTTAAGTGACTCGGTGGCTGGCAGTTGTCCCGAAGATAAAGAGGCGTATCGTCGATCAAATTTTGGGTGACGTTCATCAGTCAATTCCAAAGCAGGCGGTGGCACATCATAACTGCGTCTCCAAATTTTCACTTGCTCTTCACCAAATTTTTCTGCCATTTCGGTTTTATTCAAGCCTTGCAAATTACCATAATGACGTTCGTTTAATTGCCACGCGCGAATAACAGGAAGCCAATGCAAATCCATTTCTTCTTGAATGAGAAACAATGTTTTGATAGCACGCTTTAACACAGATGTGTAAGCAATGTCAAAATCGTAACCGCCTGCTTTCAAAAGTTTTCCTGCTTCGGTTGCTTCTACTTTGCCGAGGTCGGTCAAATCAACATCGGTCCAACCTGTGAAGCGGTTTTCTAAATTCCATGTGCTTTGTCCATGACGGACGAGAACAAGTTTATACATAGCAACTCCTTGTGTGAAATTATACAGCCTCATAGTAAAATCATGTTATGTCCACTGAAGATATCACTCCAGTTCGCAAACAATATTTAGAAATCAAAAAAGAATATCCCGATACAATTTTATTTTTTCGGCTGGGCGATTTTTATGAAACATTTGATGAAGACGCCGAAATCACTGCCCGCGACCTCGACATTGTTTTAACATCCAAACCAATTGGCAAAGGTGTGCGCGTTCCGTTGGCAGGCATTCCCTATCATGCCGTTGAAAATTATCTGGCGCGCTTAATTGAAAAAGGTCATCATGTTGCCATTTGTGAACAAATCGGTGAACTACCCAGCAAAGGAATTTTTCCACGCAAAGTTGTGAGAGTTGTTACTCCAGGAACTGTGACTGAACCTGCTTTATTGCCAGGTGACTCAAATAATTATCTCGCCGCAGTGATATTAGATTCATCCGCCTCTTCCAACGGGATAACTGCTTCTGTTTCTTACACAGATGTCACCACTGGGGAATTCGCCGTCACCGAACTTCCGCTTGAAGCCTTACGCGCCGAATTGACTCGTTTACATCCCGCCGAAATTTTATATGCCGATAATCAAGTTTTGCCTGATGGAATTATTGGTCACTTAACCAAAATCCCCGCATGGAAATTTGAACCCGGCAAATGTACCGATGTTTTATTAACTCAATTCAAATCATCCACCTTAGATGGTTTTGGTTTGAAAGCAAATAGTTTATCCGTTCGAGCCGCAGGGGCAATTATTCAATACTTAAAAGAAACACAACCTGATGCATTAAATTTATTAAATTCACTTCGTTCTTACAGTTTGAATGAATTTATGACTTTAGATTCATCCACCCGCCGAAATTTGGAATTAGATGAAACACTTCGAGGTGAGAGAAAAGGTTCATTGCTTGGTGTATTAGATGAAACTATAACGCCGATGGGAAAACGTTTAATTCATCAATGGGTCAGCCAGCCGTTATTAAATGTAGAAAAAATCAATAAAAGACAAAATGGTGTTGAGTATTTTGTTCAAAACGGAATGATTCGTGCTGAACTTCGTGCATCACTAAAACCAGTTTTAGATTTAGAGAGATTAATTAATCGAGTCATTGCAGGTCAGGCACAGCCACGTGATTTAGTTGGAATGCGAAATACTTTTGCCGAACTTCCAAAAATTAAAACAGTTATCAGTAATCAGAAAACCGAGAGCAGTAAGCAGTGGTCAGTTTGTGAAAATGAATTATCTCTTTTACGAAACGCAATTGATGATGACCCACCTGCTACATTACAAAATACAGGCGTGATTCGTGCGGGCTATTCTCAGGAATTGGATTCGGTTATCGAAGCGTCCAAACATGCACGAGATTGGATTGCAAATCTCGAAGGTGTTGAAAGAGAAAAAACTGGAATCAAAACACTTAAAGTTGGTTACAACAAAGTCTTTGGTTATTACATTGAAATCTCACGCGGCGCGGCGGAGAAAGCACCTGAAAGTTATATCCGCAAGCAGACGTTAGTCAATGCCGAAAGATTCATCACACCAGAGATGAAAGAATATGAGACTTTGGTATTGAATGCCGAAGAACGCATCAAAGAGATTGAGACACGTTTGTTCAAAGAAGTATGTGCTGAGTTAAGCAAAGCGGCGAATAAAATTTTATCCACTGCACGGGCAATTGCTGAACTAGATGTTTTGTCTGCTTTGGGCGAAGTGGCCGCTTTGGGTGGCTACACCAAGCCCGAAGTCCATGAAGGAAGCGAATTAGAAATCCATGAAGGTAGACATCCTGTTGTGGAGGAACTTCTCAAAGGTGAAAGATATATTCCGAATGATGTCATCTTTGAAAAAGGTGAAGTGGTGCGCGTGATTACTGGACCGAATATGGCTGGTAAATCAACTTATTTGCGACAAGCCGCGTTGATTGTGTTAATGGCGCAGATGGGTTCGTTTGTGCCTGCATCATCTGCAAAGATTGGACTCGTGGATAGAATTTTCACGCGCATCGGCGCGCAAGATGAAATTCATGCAGGGCAATCTACATTTATGGTGGAGATGGTAGAAGCGGCAAATATTTTGCATCACGCCACATCACGGAGTTTGTTGATACTTGATGAAATTGGACGCGGCACTTCAACGTATGATGGTTTATCTATTGCTTGGGGAATTATTGAATACATTCATAATCATCCGCAATTGCGCGCAAAGACTTTGTTTGCAACGCATTATCACGAATTGACTCAACTTGCAGATTTATTGCCCGGTGTGAGAAATTACAATGTTGCCGTCAGTGAAGCAGATAATAAAGTTGTGTTTTTGCATAAGATTATCGCAGGTGGCGCGGATCGTTCTTATGGGATTCATGTTGCACAACTTGCAGGCTTGCCTTCACCTGTAATTAGTCGTGCGAACGAAATTATGGAGCAATTAGAAAAAACATCTGGTCGAGCCGTGAAGATTGATCCGCAAGCGGCACAACAAGTTGCTTTATTCCCAGAAACAAATCCATTACTAGATGAATTAAAAGATTTAGATATCAATGGTTTGTCCCCGATTGAAGCGTTGAATAAATTATTTGAGTGGCAAAAAAAGTTTACGAAATAAAAATGAAAAACAAAAAAATAAGTGAAGATGATGTTGCAGTTCTTATTTTGATATTTGCCGTTTTATTCGGAACATGGTTAAGGCTTTTCCCTATCTGGCTGGCTGGCTTTCCACTCAATGATGGGGGCATGTTTTATGTCATGATACAGGATTTGCTATCTAATCAATATAGTATTCCAATATACACAACATACAACAACTTAAATATTCCGTTTACGTATCCGCCGCTTGGGTTTTATCTTGGTGCAATGTTAACGGATATCTTAAATCTTGACACACCGCTTCTAATAATTCAGTGGCTACCGGGAATTCTTAATTCAATTTGCATTTTGGTTTTTTATTTATTTGCAAAAGAAATTACTCAAAACAAGCTTCAAAGTGCAATTGCAACTTTAGTTTTTTCACTCACTCCTCACATGACTTCATGGTTTTCTATGGGGGGCGGCTTAACTCGTTCATTAGGTGCAATTTTCATGCTCATGGCACTCACTTTCATTTATAAAGTGTTTGTAAATGAAAGTAAAAAAGATATATGGGGTGCGATTCTATTTAGTGGATTAACAACTTTAAGCCATACAGAATCACCGTTATACACAGTCATCATTGCAATTTATATATGGATAATGAAATCTCGTTCGTTTAGAGGAATGTCACATGGGTTATTAATTGCAAGTGGTACATTTCTATTGATATCACCTTGGCTCATATCAGTGATTAACTCTCATGGAATTTCTCCATTTACTTCTGCAAGCCAGACAGGATTACATTCATTCTCTTCTTTTTTTAGAATATTGAACATTGATTTTGTCACTGAAGAGATCTATCTTGATTTATTCGGAGTAGCAGGAGTTTTAGGTATAGCGCTACTTGTTTCTAGGAAAAACTTCTTTATCCCCGGCATGTTTTTAGTCACTTTCTTATTCTTGCCGCGCAGTGCGCACACGCTTGGAAATATTCCATTAGCAATAGCATCCGGATTCTTGATAATAGAAATACTTGTCCCGTCAATTCACACACCTCGAATTGCAGTTGATGAAAAAAGTAAAATATCGCAATACAAACCCTTGCTCTTTCTTTTAGTATTAACTCCATTCGCTTTAGGAAATTCATTGTATTATTCCATTCTGTTATCCAACAAGCATGTTTCAGAGGAGAGTAGAGATGCAATGCAATGGATTAAAGAAGCTACACCAACACAAAGTGTGTTTCTAGTTGTTAGCGGAGAAATAAACGGATTCTGCGATTCCACCAGCGAATGGTTTCCAGCATTAACCAATAGAAAAAGCCTTGCAACTCTACAAGGCAATGAATGGTTATTAGGAAATTTGTTTGGTGAGTTTATTAGCAGTACACAAAATTTTCAGGCATGTAAACATAAAGGAATTGAATGTATCATCAGTGAGTCAAAAGATTTTTCAACAGATTTTGATTATTTATACATTCAAAACCATCCCTCCACATTTGATTGCAACCCGGCAAACGCCTCGTTCTCGCCTGAAAGCTTGATTCGTGAACTCGAGCAATTGCCTCAGTTTCAATCAGTTTTTATTTCAGAAGAAGTGATAATTTTTCAGAAAAAGTAACCTTTTAACCTTCATTATCTTTTGTAAAAACACTAAAAATAGTTGAAACCGCCAAAAGAATGACAACCATCCAGTAACGGTAGCGAATATCCCTGCCGATAAATAGGCTTGCAAAAATCAATCCATTCATCAACCATTGTACCAAAGCAAATTGCGGCTTTTTTACAAAGCCTGCATTTATATAAACGAAAGTTAAAGAAAGGGATGGATAATCATAAAATAGCGCATATGGCACCAAAGCAAAATTGATTAAAACCGCAGCGGCGACTATCTGAATCAATGATTGAGAATAATAGATTAACCTCCAAATAAAAAATATACTCCCTAAAATGACCGCCGCATAGATTCTGTAAGACCAATACTCTGCAATCCGATAAGCAGATAACCAATCTAAAAGCGTGGTCGTGAAGCGTTCTATCTCCACCTCGCCAGTTTCATTTAATGTATATGATAAACCTATAACTTTATCCGTTTGCAAGAGTTCTACATACCACATAGGAGAAACTATAAGAGAGACTCCTAACATACATATCAAAAAGACAAATGCACTGACAATAGGCTGCCACCTGCCGTGCAGAATCAGCCAAATGCTAAGAACGGTTATTGGGATCGCGGTGATATTTGGTTTGAATAATAAAAGTGCCATCCATATTCCCATCTCAACCCATTTTTCGTTTTGAAAAGAAAGCAAAATAAAGGTCAGAATAAGAAAAATAAATATTCCTACTTGTTCTGAGCCCCACGTTGCCCAAGCAAATACAAAAGATAAATAAAGATATATTCCCCAACGTCGCCAGCCTACCATGGGCCAAGGAATCAACTTAGACAGGTTGAATAAACACAAAACCCATAAAGCGTAATTGAGGATTGCCCAAAGAATTCGAGCAGCCTCATACGGGAAGATAGCTATCGCAGAGAGTAACCAAGTGAACCACGGAGCATAATAATATGGGTTGTTTGTATCACCAGTAGAAGAAACAATTTCAAGAATTAACTCAGAATAAGCATAAGGATTCCCGCCTTGCAAAAAGACACGCCCTGCCGCGTAATACACACCAAAATCTACGCCGCCTAAAAGGTAAGCGATAATAGCCAGTGTAGTGCTAACAACAGCGAAAAACGAGAAGGCAATAAAGTCTATTTTTGAAGGGAAGTGTTTGCTTATTGCGCTCATCAAGCAATTTTACTTGAAATACTAAAAACGGATTTTATGCTTTTATATATGTCCAGTTATAATTAAAGTTTATATATGAAGGCCCAATTCATGGTGACTTAGAACTGCCAGCCCGCCGCCCATTACAAACCAACCGAAGGCTCCAGGCTTCAGTGCATAAAAGCAGGTGACAATGGCACCTAAAGTTTTTGATTTCAATATTTCAGATGCTAAAAAATAAAATACCAAAATTGAAATTGAGTTAACAAATGGTGGCAAGAAACGCAAAATATTTAATTCAGAAACTTGAAATATATCTGAAATTATTCTGGCTGTATAAAACCCAAATGGAGGGTAAGCATAAGGAATCTGTAATAGGTTGTAAGAAGTATATTCAGGGAGAATATACTTACTGTGGGTTAAGTCCTGAATCATGCTAAGAAACATGCCACCATCATTGGGCGGGAAACTAGTTTGCCCCGTAGGAAAGAAGCGAATAAATAAGCCAAAAAGCAAGGCAATGACTATGATGAAACCAGCCCATTGTAGTTGTGTAAATTGAGGTTTATTTATTTTCATGTTTACCACGTTTGTGTGTTAAAGTTAATAAAAATGATATCAGTATATTTCCCCAAATCACAATCGTATGAAGTATTCGAAAAGAAACTGCAACGGCTAATACCAATTCCGTCTCCATGTAGAACCTCAATATCAATGTAGTCAAGCCTTCGCTTACACCTAACCCTGAAGGCACAAATATTGCAAGGTAACCGCCTAAATATCCTGCGGTATAGGCACCGATGGAAATTTGCAAGGGAACAGAAGAATTAAGATTGGCAGAATTCAACATCCATGCAAAACAAAATGCGGTGATTAACCAGACTAAAATTCCCAAGCCAGCCGCTTGCAACAAAGTTTTTATTGAGGGTAGTGTAGAACTTTCTAGGAAATAAATTTTTCTAAATTCTTCCAAACGATTTCTTGCAAGCAACAAAAGTACAAATGGAATAAAGCACAAAACTGCATACTGCCAACCTAGAATCGAAATTAATCCTGAAACACCTACTACGGCACATGCTGAAAGCATAATTAATGTATTTAAAAAAATAATAATTGCGGAGTCAATTTTTGATACCCCACGTGACCAAAGAAAACCTGCAAAGCCTGCAAAACCCCATATTCCTCCAGGAATCATAGAAGCAAGTTGAGATAGATTCAAAGTATGATATCCATCTGAAAAGGTAAAGTTGTATCCTTTGTCACGAACCAAAATCACCAATACCCACACCGTGAGGATTATCGCTAATATCATTAATATAATGGTGACAATTAATTGAAATAAACCAATTTGTTTTAGTGAATTGAGGATAACCTCACGATATTGCCAAAGCCAATAACCCAAAAGAGTTAATACACCTACTCCAATTATTGGAGAGAGGATATTCCGCCATTTCTTTATTTTTTCAAACCATGAATTTGTCATGCTTTTGATTTTCCGCCAAATAAGAGCATTTTATAAAAGTCATTTCTTTTTTTATTAGATTCTTTTCTTTCTTTTTCTAAAATATCAACTGGAACAGAAAAGGTTTTGTAAAATT
>DQGV01000002.1 GCA_003524705.1 Anaerolineae bacterium
CCACCATCATTAAACAATGGGCGGACTTTGTTAATTAATCTCATACTTTCATTTTCCAAATCTACTTTGCCTTTGGAGGTGGAGGAAAAAATGGGTGGGTCTATGATGACGCAATCAAACGTTTGTTTGCCTGTTTTGAATCTCGAAATGACAGGGAAAAAATCTTGCGCGATGAAATTTTGTTTTTGAATGGG
The DNA here is from genome assembly GCA_003524705.1 of Anaerolineae bacterium. The sequence goes on from DQGV01000002.1 coordinate 195, forward strand.
GAAATTATTTAATGAATATGAATCTTTGGCAAGGTTGAGGAAATTTTTGTTTCTATCAGTTTGGACGACTTTGCTTGCTCCGCCAGCCATCGCGGCGACTCCTAAACTGCCGGTGTATGCAAACGTATTCAATATAGTTTTATCTTTCGAGTTTTCAATTAACCATTTTCGTAAGTTGCTTGTATCTAAATAAAAACTAGCATCACGATTCATGGTCAGGTCAATGGCGTACCAAAAACCATTCTCACGTATCTTTTTATCTGGATTGTCGCCGAATAGTATTTGTCCGCGTTTTTGGTCAGGTGTTTTGCCATTTCGTGTTTTAAGAATCCCTGCGCGTAGCCAAGTGACATTTTTTCGTAAATAATCTACAACTTCATTAATTAAATTTTGACTTGGTTCATCACTATAATCATGAATCAATAAGGTGCTTGCATAAATATCCAAAGCGAGGGATGGATAGCCTTCGTAGAACCCGTTGAAGAGCCGATAGGCTGTGTCCGAAGCAGAATCATGTATCCCTTGGCGTGAAGCGAGCGCTTGGTCAAGGTGAGGTTTTAGCAAATCAAAATTCATATTGAAATCTTAATCTATTTTTTCTATATTTTTCGGATTGAAAACCGAGATTTGTTTTATTCCCAAAATGACTTGTGCTTCTTCTTTTAATTCCACCCAGTAAAAACTTCGATGTTCAGAATAAGGGTCTATCTTGATGACATTGCCTTCATACCAACCGGCTTGTTCGCCGAATTTCGCATCTAACTGGATGCGAACATGGTCGCCAATTTTGATTTCATCACTCATACTTTGCGGTTTGCAAACCAAAATGCCACAATTGCAACTACGATTGTGATGGCTCCATTGATTGCCCATTGTGGGTCGCCGGTCATATAACTGCCGGGTAATAAGTTTATGCCTTGTAAAATCCAGATGATGCCACTTAGTATAAATAGCACTGCAACAAATTTGATGATGTTTCGTAGCATGTAAAGCCTTTTATGATTAAACCCTAAAGGTGAAAACCTTTAGGGTCTTTTTATTTGTTCGTGTTACGGGTTCGGTGTGCCTTGTACTGCTACACCAACCCATGTAAAGACTCGTCTTTCACTTGCGGCACCAGATGCAGACCAGACCGGTTGACCTTCATCATCTACACCAGTTTGGCGGACGGGGATAACCCACCAACGCATCACATGTGCCACGTTGTCATTCGGGCGGAAAGATGTCGGCACAATGTATTTTGTATCAGTCACATAATCTGTGATGCGGCGAGTTTGAGTAGCGGTTACATCTTCAACAATTACTTGATAGGCTTCGCCGTCTCTTAATACGCCGACAGATGCCCATTGTAATGTGACCACGTCATTGGCTAAGGTGAATGCGGCTCCATCCGCTGGAAGAAGCAGGTTTGGCGCAGGGTATGGAGGCGGAAGCGTCGCGGTAGGTGTTGGGCCCGGAGTCGCGGCACGCATACATGACGGAATCAAAAGTGCTTGACCAAGAAATACATTATCAGTGGTTAAGCCGTTGAATTGTTTGATGGCATCCATTGGCACGGCGTAATTTAATGAAATACTTGAAAGCGTATCATTTTCTTGTACAGTAATTGGTACGGTTTCACAAGCATTTTGTGTTGCTTGTGCGGGTGGGGCAGTGCTGGTTGCAAGGGGCGGAGGAGTTGCAGTTGGATATGGAATTAACAATACTTGCCCAACTGAAATTGGACAACTCGATGCTAAATTATTTGTGACAATGATGCTTTGAACTGAAATATTAAAGTTAAAAGCAATTTGTGAACATGAACCGTCGTTTGCAGAAACTGTGTACTCAAATGGTGGTTGGGGTGTGACAGTTGGTATATCAGTTGGTGGAAGTGTAACAGTGGGTGATGGCGATGCTGTTGGTGTTTCAGTTGGTGTGCCAGTTTCTACTGTTTCTGGAAATGCTTCTGGGTTGCTCGTGCGTATTGTGAAATAGACAATAGACGCGGCAACGATAATTACAACTGCTAAGATACCAACCGCGGCTGGCAAACTTAATGTTACTTGTGGTAAGCGTGCGGCTTGTACAGATTTTTCTGCACGTTGTGCCGCTTTTTGTGCAGATTTTGGTTGCCCTGCTGGGATGTTAAATTCTGTGCCACATACCAAACAACGCACTGCATTTTCACTCAAGCGTGTTCCACATGTGGGGCAGACTTTGGTTTTACTACCTGATGAAGATTCGATACTCATAGGAAAAGATTATATCATTTAACGATATTGGGAAATTTAATAAGATTAAGATTTTTTAACGAGACTTGGCTTGATTAATCGTCTGCCGCCGCCACTTTTTGTTTTGATGTGACTAAAACTTTATCCACTCTTCGTCCATCCATATCAATCACTTCAAAACGCAAGTTGTGCCATTCAAAATGGTCTGCTGCTTGTGGAATGCGACCCAATGAAGCCATTACGAATCCGCTTAGGGTTTCATATTCACCTTCATGCGGAAGAGAGGATAAATGAAAAATTTCTTTGAATTCATCTACTTCTAACATACCATCTAAGAGCCAAGAACCATCCTGACGTTGTGTGGCTTGCGGTTCTTCCCCTTCCATATCACCCACAATTTCTTCAAGAATGTCATTAATAGTTAATAAGCCTTGTACGCCACCAAACTCATCAATAACCAATAGCAATTCTGTATTATTTTTCTTTAACATTTCCAACGCACGTGAAGCCAGCATGGTTTCTGGAATGTAAAAGGCAGGTTTGGCTAACTCTTTTAAATTGATTTTTTGGTTCGATAGACTTGTCACCAATAAATCACGTGATTTTACAATGCCGACAATTTTTTCAAGCGAATCTTGTCGGACTGGAAAACGAGAATACGAGCTGTTTGCAATTTTTTCTAAAATTTCTTCTGTTGTATCATTCACATCAAGCCACACAATTTCAGTGCGCGGAGTCATCAAAGAATATACACGTTGGTCAGCAAGACTAAATATCCCTTCGACCATATCTTGTTCGGCTTCTTCAAATACGCCAGCCTGTGTACCTTGCATGATTAACATCTGCAATTCTTCTTCTGTAATCGGCGGCTCGTTGGATGGATTCACTCCAATTAAACGTAACACAAAATTTGTGGCATTGCTCATCAATTTAATAAATGGAGAAAAAACTTTTGAAATAAAAAGCACAGGTCCCGCTACAACAATTGCAATTCGTTCTGGGCTATTAATTCCCAAACGTTTAGGAACGAGTTCTCCAAGCCACAGACTTAAAATAGTAATTGTCAAAACCACAATACCCAAAGAGATTGATTCCCCGC
>DQGV01000063.1 GCA_003524705.1 Anaerolineae bacterium
TTATCCATAAATCAAATTCTAAAACTGAATGCCCAAGAGCTTTTTCGGGTGAAAGCCCGGTAATTTGCCAAAAGGCTTCGTTGGCTTCTAAGAAAATACCTTCTTCTAAAGTGATAATAGAAATAGCAACTTTATTATTGTTAAATACTTTTCTAAAGCGTTCATCACTGGCGCGTAATTCTGTTTCGATTATTTTTCTTTCGATGATTTCAGTTTGGGCTTCTTGATATAAACGGGCGTTATCAATGGCAACGGAAGTCAGTGCGGCGAATTTTTCCAATAGAGTTAATTGTTCTTGAGTAAATTTTTTCTGTTGCCCAGTGTGTGCCGCAACAATAACCCCAATTATTTTTTCTTCAGACTTAAGCGGTGCACAGATAATACTTTCAAAACCCAAGCCTTCTACTTCTACAATTCTGCCAGACCATTGACTGTAGTTATCAATCAGCATGCTTTTACCACTTACCCAGACTGTTCCTGTAACACCATAGTTTCTGACTGTTTGAATTTCATTAAATTGTGTAAATAGACCTTTCCCTATTTTTTGTATCAAGGCTGATTCATCAGGTAAAACTAAATGTAAAGCTACTTCTTCTGTATCAAGCAAGTCACTGGCTCGGGCGATGATTAATTCGAGGAGTGGATTTAGTTCGAGGCGGTTGACCAAACTCAATGTCGTTTCGTGAAGCGTAGTTAAATAATCTGCTTGTAATTGCAGTTTTTCTTCGGCTAATTTTCTTTCTAAGATTTCGTTTTGGCTTTCTTGATACAAACGGGCGTTATCAATAGCGACAGATACCAGTGCGGCTAAACGTTCTAATAATAAAATTTGTTCAGAGGTAAATTCATTCCGTTTTTCTATATTGGCAACTGTTAACACACCTATCACTTTGTTATCAGATTTAAGAGGTGCCCCTAACACGGCTTTGAAGCCAACATATTCTGCTTCAAGGTCTCTGCCTTCCCATGTGTTGTAATCTTGCGAAACGATAACTTTGTCATCTTGCCATACTTTCCCAATTAATCCTTGTCCTTTTGGCGTGACTTCGCCATTGTAATTTGCAAAGATTCCTAAACCCACTTCTTGTCGTAGAGTTGATTCATCTGGCAAGACAATATCTACCGCTACATGGGGTGTGTCAAAAAGTTCGCTTGTGCGGGTCAGAATCAACTCGAAGAGTGGATTCAATTCGAGGCGATTGACCAAGCCCAACGTTGTTTCGTGAAGCGCGGTTAAGTAATCTGCCTGACGTTGTAGTTTTGCTTCGGCACGTAATCGCTCTTTTAATTCGACATTTGATTCCGCTAATGAGCGATTCATGTTGTAAACAAGGTAATAAATTAATGTGCTCGTGACTAAGAATACAGCCGTTAAATCACGGGCGTAATGAAACGGTGGATCTAGATTAAATTCATGCAAGCCAATATGATGTTGATAAGCAAAATACCAAATGGCGACAAGGCTGAAAACCTCTACAACAACACCTTCGCGCCAACCTATCATTAATGCGGCAAGCAAAATAATAGCGAGGTGAGCAATGAGTGCCACATCCCACAAACCGTCAGATTGTGAGGCTTGATATGTTAGTGTTAACCAGATTAATGTAACTGCAAAACGCCCTGCAAAATGTACATAGCCCATGCGAATTATGATTTGCATGAAAACAACAATGAGGACAATGAGTGGAAAAGTGAAAGATGTTGAACCACCCACCCATGTTTTTGTGCTGATGCGGTTAATAATAAGCACCAACATAATAACAATCACTGCCCAACCAAACCCATTCAAAATTCTGGCGAGGCGCGTTTTTTCAGGGTCTTCAAAAATGGGCGGAGCAAAAAAACGACGAACTTTGTTTCGCATTATTTTGATTATAGTACAAGGAAGGGAGTAAAATGGAGAAAAAACTTGGAGATTCCATGACAGAACAGAAGTTTCGAAAAGAAAAAGATTCGCTCGGCGAATTAAACGTCCCAGCCAATGCTTTGTATGGTGTGCAAACGCAACGCGCTGTAGAGAACTTTCCCATTAGTGGATTGAAACCGTGGCGTGCATTTATTTGGTCAATTGCGGCAGTTAAACGTGCGGCGGCATTGGTCAATTATGATTTAGGACTCTTTGGTGATCGAGAAATAGATGGAAAACGCTTCACTGCTAAGGGGTTAGTTGATTCTATTTCCCAAGCCGCTACTGAAGTGATGCAGGGTGACTGGGATTCGCAATTCGTGGTTGAGCCTTTTCAAGCCGGTGCAGGCACAAGCCATAATATGAATTCCAATGAAGTGATTGCAAATCGCGCCACTCAAATTTTGGGTGGTGAGCTTGGAAAATATTATGTGCATCCCAATGACCATGTCAATATGGCGCAATCCACTAATGATGTAATTCCAACTTCAATTCGTTTGGGCGCATTATGGCGCGTGGATGAATTAATCACTGCGCTTAAAAATTTACAAATTGCATTAGAAAATAAAGCAAAAGAATTTGATGATGTCATTAAATCAGGTCGCACGCATTTGCAAGATGCAGTGCCTGTGCGTTTGGGTCAAGAATTTGGCGCGTATGCCAAAGCCGTGGAAAGAGATATTGAAAGAATCAAAAGGTCTGCTGAAGGTTTAAGAAGATTGGGGATTGGCGGTACTGCCGTTGGTTCTGGATTAAATGCCCATCCTGATTATCATAAAAACATGGTCAAGAAGTTATCTGAAATTACAGGATTACAGTTATATGAATCAGATAATTTATTTGAATCCATGCAATCTATGGCTGATGCGGCAGATTTTTCTGCTTCGATGCGAACTACGGCTATGACTCTTGTAAGAATAGCAAATGATTTCCGCCTCTTATCTTCTGGACCTTCAACAGGTCTTGATGAAATTCGTTTACCTGCCATTCAACCTGGTTCTTCAATTATGCCCGGCAAAGTCAATCCTGTTTTAGCAGAGATGTTAGACCAAGCCATGTTCCATGTTATTGGTTGTGACACAACGGTTTCACTCGCCGCACAAGCCGGTCAATTGGAATTAAATGTGATGATGCCCATCATTGCACATAATCTTTTTGAAATGATGCAAGTGATGATTGGTTCCGTCAATGCGTTTACAGATCGTGCTGTAAAAGGTGTAACTGCAAACCGTGAAAAAGCGGCTGGCTGGTTAGAGAAAAATGCAATTGTAGTGACAGCGTTGAACCCAATCATTGGTTATGCTCAAGGTGCGGGATTGGTTAAAGAAGCATTGGCATTAAATGCTTCGATTAAAGAGTTAGCCATTCAAAAAGCAAAAGCTGGTGACTTGAAACATCGTGATGAAGACAGAAATGTGAATGTTGAAGAGATTGAATCCGCTTTGGGTGATTTGGGCAAGTTGACCGATGGTGGAATTGTCGGTGGCGTTTCAGGTGGTGGATAAGAACATTAAACACGAAGGACACAAAGGTCACTAAGGATTAATAGATTTTACTTTGTGTCCTTCGTGTCCTTTGTGCTAAAAAAGAAAGCAGAGGAAAACATTATGGACTTTCTCAAACTCATTCAATCTCTGCAAGATTTGATATTTGAAATAGTAGTGTGGGCATTGCTGATTCCCAAAACGATTTTTCGTGCCATCTTCCGCCCGGCGTGGATGGTAAGTTATGTAAATCAAGAATTTGAAAAGCCTGTTGATGAACAATTTGATGAATACATGCCACCCGGTTTATTCTTTTTAGCCATGGCTGTTATACCCAGTGCATTATTTGCCTGGGTACAAAATATGAACTTCAACTTAATTGAATCATTGAGCCAATTAAACGAAGAAAATTTGTTGACAAGAGCCTTCACAACATTAATTTCTATTTTGATTTATTTGGTGTGGATTAAGTGGTTGAACAAACACCCTGTAAAACGTTCGGGATTAAAACGCTTATTTATGATTCAATGTTACTTGGTCACACCGCCACAGTTGATTTACATTTTGTTGGTTTTATTTTTTGGAGGAATCGACAATTTATTTGTTGCATTAGCAGGCACCGTTTTGCTCATTTTTTATGAATCATTTGCACTTCAAGATGAGTTGAAAGTCAGTTGGTGGAAAGGGCTTTGGTATGCGGCAATTCCATATTTGGTATTTTTTGTGGTTGGGGTTTTAGTAATTATATTAAAAAATAGATAATTATTTCAAGAAGTGCTTATATTTTTTTTGTTTTTGTCTAAAAACTCTTTCTTTAATATTTTATAAAGTTGTGGAATAGAGACTATCATCATCAAGAAAGCCAAAAATATCATTATTGTTGCTAATATACTTCCAATTAATTCCATTTCTTTGAGCCAAGTTAATAAAAATTCTAAATATTTACTATGAAAGCCTTTAATATCTTTTATATCAGCCCAAAACGAAGGCAAAATTAATATAGTTAATATAAATGATATTCCTGCCAAAAGCGTAGAAGAAAAAAGTGAAAGTTTGTTATTGTTTTCTGTAAGATCTGCTAAATATAATTCATCAAGATGATCTCCAAATTGATTTATTGCATCAATATTTCTCTGAATATGTTCTAACGATACCAAAATACCAAGTTCATTGATTAAGTGTTTAGCTTTTACAATCCCATATTCAGCACGACTCCAAACATGTGGATCACTTAGTCCTTGACAAAGAGAAACTAATCGCTGTAAATCTGCAGCTTCGGAAATTAACTGAGATAGATTTTTTGTGTTCATTTTTATATCCCTATCTAACATTTCCCCTCTGATTTTATGCATTTCTGTAGCAGTTCTACCTAACAATGAATAGCTCATTCTTTCAAGCAATTGAGCCAATACACGAATAGATAAAATTAGCTCAACCATTCGTTCAATAGCACCCCAATATCTAACATACTTTATATGACTAGTAGAACGAGATAATGTTGAAACAACTAATTGATAATCTCTGTATTTTTTAGAAGGGATAAAAACTGCAACACGAGACATCATTAGGCAAAGTTCATCATCCCAAGACGACATGTTTTTTTCAAATATTTCATTCACAAATTGCTTTCTAAGAGCAGGAAACCCTTCTAATTTTGTAGATTTTTTATTCTTATCACTTGCTTCTTGTTCAGAAGGTCGTAAAACAGCTCCCTCTATGAGATTGCATATTTGTTGCTGAGCTACATAAATATCTTGTATAGACTGAACACTTATTTCTTCCAAGGTATCTTTCGCATTATTAGGTACGTTTTTTTTGTTTTCAGGGTTTAATAATTTTGATTTTATCTTTTTATTAGTATAGAGTTTATCAATATGGTAGATTACGTATGAATCATGAAGAGGGATAGAACTTCTTGGTTGAGGTCTTATTAAGGAAATGCTTTTTTGATTTGAGATTTCAATATCTCCAGCAATTTCTTCAACAAAAAGGCTAGCAACTTCCATACCTATTTTTGCTTGTACAGGGATATACAAATGTTTTGTGAAATCCTCTTCATCACCACATAACCATTCTAAAAGTTCTTGAATAGATTGAACTTTACCATCTCTTTCAACTTCACTAAATTTTTGGTTTTCTAGTATCTTTTTTTGCCACTTTAAAGCACTAGGAATATCAAAAGATTCTTGTAACCGATTAACAGTTTGGGAAATGTTTAATAATGTCTCTGGTTTTTCGTATTTTTTCATTAATCTTAGAACAAAAAGACCAGTGTACACTGGTCGAATATAGATATCCCAATTGTCCCAAACATCAATAAAAAGTTTAGAAAATTGATAATTTGTTAAGAGGTATTCAGGAAACTTAATATAACTTTTATTTACTTTATATGTTGGAAATGTATGTTCTTCTAGTATCAAGTTACGAAAAATACCTGTTGAGAAACCAACTTGTTCTGTTGTCATTTGGTCAGTGTTATTGGAGAATCCATTAACATCACTTGATATCTCAAAGATACCTTTTGGTGAAACCTTTTCCTTTCCCCATATACTTTTAATTACACTAGAAAATTCTGGTGTCCCTCTAAAAGATTCAAATCTTGATTGTTCTTTTTCATCCCCCTTAATAAATCTTTTCATGTTCAAAACCATTATTACATTCACATAACCCGTAGCAGATATCAATGTTCTCATGATGACTTCCTTCCCGCTTTATCTACAGATTTGGCTAAGAAAATTATAGCAGTAGTTAGTATATTTTTTACATGGAATTAAATAACCCCTAAAATTTGTATAAACATATTTTATTTATTAATCTTCACCCTCATCACAAACCTGTTGACTCCCCCAAAACGATACTTATAATCTTCATCCCCACGCATGAAATCGAATTCGTAGCGATTATTATCACAACACCACTGGATTGTATGAGCAAGTAAAACCCAGCCTGGGGATAAATCTCTGTGTGCTTGACTGACGCCAGAGTTATAACCCCACAATTTATTTTCATAGTCAAAATTCAAAGAAGCGGCGGTTTTGACTCCGTCTATTTCTAAAAATCCGAGCCACAGATAATTATTTTT
>DQGV01000391.1 GCA_003524705.1 Anaerolineae bacterium
GCTTCCAATGAGTTTCCTCATTTTCTTGGCGGGGTCTTCTTTGGGATCGTCAATCATAGTGCCTCCATATTGATTGCTTAATATTAGCATAGTTATAAGGTTGTGATGCCAGAATTTTTCAAATATAATCACCTTTATTAAGGAGAATCATTCTGTGGACAATCAAAAATTTGTAGCGGTCATTGGTGCAGGACCTGCCGGCTTATTTGGTGCGCGTGAACTTGCAAACAATGGCGTGCGCGTGGCATTATTCAACCGAGATTTTAAAGCAGGCGGGTTAGCAGAATATGGAATTTTTCTTGATAAACATACAATGAAAGAAGGTTTGCGTAAGCAGTTTCGTCAAGTGCTTGATAATGCAAACATTGATTATTACGGAAATGTTTCTGTTAGTAAAAATGGTGATTTCACAATTGACCAAATTCGTGAAATGGGCTTTGATGCAATTTTAGTTTCGGCGGGTGCGCAAGGTACAAAATGGTTAGGCTTGCCCGGTGAAGATTTAGAAGGTGTGTATCACGCAAAGGATTTGGTGTATCACTATAATGGTTTGCCGCCATTTAGCCAAAAACAATTTCGGATTGGAAAACGCTGTGCCATTATTGGCGCAGGCAATGTGATGATTGATATTGCACGCTATTTAATTTACTACCGCGATGCTGAAGATATTATTTCGATTGTGCGGCGCGGACCTTCAGATGTGAATTTCACTAAAGAAGAAATGAAACATTTGATTGGCTATCTTGATATGGAAGATTTTGAAAATGAGATGAAGCGTATGCATTCAATTTTAGACCCGCTTCATGTGGACGTGGAAGCTGGGAAAGCAAAGATACTCGAGGCTTTACCCAAAGCAGATCCCAAGACAAAAAACGCGCGCTTTCATTTTGAAATGTTGGCTTCACCATCACGAATGCTTGGTGAAAACGGCATACTGAAACAACTTGAAATTGAAGAAAATATTTTAGTGCATGAAAATGGTCACACTTCAGCCAAAGGCACGGGTAAAAAACATTTATTAGATGTTGATACAGTTATCTTTGCAATTGGTGACAAAGTGGATGATTCGTTTGGTTTGCCTGCAAAATCAAATGAATTTATAAAAAATGAAAATCCAAAATTCCCGATTGATAATATCTCTTATGAATCTACGCTTGAGGGCGTCTTTGTCGGCGGATGGTCTCGCAAAGCAAGTGAAGGGTTGGTCGGTTATGCCCGCAAAGATGGAACCCATGCCGCCAAAGCTGTATTGGCTTACTTAAATACAAAAGAACCAAATAACAAAATAACTCCTGATGATGTAAAAGCAAAATTAAATTATTTGAATAAGCCGATTATCACAAAAGAAGATATCAAAAAACTTGAAGCGATTGAAGCAGAAGAAGCAAAAAAACGCGGCTTAGAAGAATTCAAGTTTGCAAGTAATGATGAGATGTTAAAGGTGATGGGCAAGTAATTGAAACGCGATTTATATTTCAATAAACCATTAATCAATTCAGCAGGGATGTTGGGATTCGCGCCGGACTTCCGAGTTCTTGAAGAACTCGGAAGTCTTAATAAACTTGGTGCATTTGTCACCAATCCCATCTCGCTTCGTGCGCGGATGCCGACTGCTTCGCCCGCGGTAATAGAATTTTCGGGTGGATTTTTATTGCATACAGGTTTACCAAACCCTGGCTTTCAGAATGTCATCAAAAAATATTCTGCCAAATGGAATCGTTCTGAGTTGCCGATTATTGTGCATCTGATGGCAGATAGACCCGAAGAGACTCAACAAATGGTGCGTCAGTTAGAGAATGTTGAAAATGTGATGGCTGTTCAACTTGGCTTTGCTCCCCTTTTAGCAGATGACATTATTTTATTAACGCTAGAAATGTGTTTGGGTGAATTACCTTTGATATTTGCTTTACCACATGAACAGATATTATCTTTAGGTCCAAAACTGATTCAAGAAGGTGCAAGTGCAATTAGCATTTCATCTCCGCGTGGGGCGATTTATGATGAGAATAAAAATATCATTACTGGAAGAATGTATGGGCAATCTTTATTTCCACGTTCGTTAGATATTGTCCGTTCGGCAGGGATGATTGGTTTGCCAATCATTGGGGCTGGTGGAGTGTGGACGGATGCAGATGTAGAGTCAATGCTTGGGGCTGGGGCAATGGCGGTTGAAACAGATACCCAGTTATGGGTCCCGAAAGAAGCGGTTTAGACGATGGACGGTTACTTCTTCACGGTCAACGGTCTATTGTCCACCGTCTAGTGAAATAAAAAAGAGTCTCATCTTGCGATGAGACTCTTTTGGTTCGGTTCAGTTTAGAGAACCACGACGTCTGCGGCTTGTAAACCTTTAGGTCCGTTTTCGATAGTGAATTCGACTTTTTGACCTTCTTGTAGGTTTTTGAAACCATCGCCGCGAATGGCGGAGAAATGTACGAAGACATCCGCGCCGCCTTCACGTTCGATGAAGCCGTAGCCTTTGGTTCCGTTAAACCACTTTACCGTTCCGATGATACGTTCAGACATTTTTTGCCTCCTAAGCAAAATAAAAAAATTAGGTGACGCAGGTTGTGTCTTTCATCGGGCGGTAATCAAAAAACGGGGTCTTACTTGGAGCCGTCGTCTTTACTTCCACAACGAAAACCTACTTGCATCCTACAAACTTAACTTTATCATATTCTTTTAATCTTGACAATTATTTTGCAGGCTCTAAAAGCATGAGCGGAATATGACGATGTGAGGCACGTTCTTTATATTTTTGGTAGCCTTTATATGAGTCAACTGCCATTTGCCAATATTTTTTATATTCTTCATCATGTATTTCGCGGGCAATGTATTTTGCCCAATTTCCATTTAATTGAACATCACAAAGTGGGGTTTTGACTAAGTTGTAATACCAACCCGGGTTAGGTTTTCGCCCAAAGTTTGAGGCGATGATCCCAATTTTTTCTCCGTCTATGAGTGCTAGCAAAACTAATTTATGTAGCCTTCCTGTTTTTGCTCCAATGGTATTGATTTGAATAATATTCCAACCCAAATATTCAGAAAGAGAATGTTTTCCTTTTGTGAGTTTGAATATGGCATTATCAATAATGTGAGTTTTATCTGCAAAGAAGGCTGTCACTGGGCGAAGCATAATGAAACGATGTAGGAAGCGTTGAAACGCATTGGGCTGTCTTCTCATTTCTCCAACCATATTGTCACAGGTCCGTCGTTGTGAATTTCGACGGACATGTTTGCACCAAATTTTCCTGTTTGTGTCGGCACACCATGACCACGCAATAATTCTGCAAAACGATTCACTAAAGGTTCGGCAATATCAGGCAATGCGGCTTCAATAAAAGATGGTCTTCTACCTTTTGATGTATTTGCATATAAAGTAAATTGAGAAACAACGATGACTTCACCTTTGACATCTAAAACTGATAGATTGGTCTTGCCCGCTTCATCTTCAAAGATTCGTAAATTCGCCGCTTTTTCTGCGAGGAAACTTGCTTCTGCTTCCGCATCATTGTGACCTACGCCGACAAGAATCAACAAGCCTTTTCCAATTTTAGAAATGACCTGCCCTTCGACAGTGACACTGGCTTGAGAAACTCGTTGGATTAGTAAGCGCATATTGAAATGTAGGGGCGAGGCATGCCTCGCCCCTACCAAAATTATTACGGAAGTTGCATCGCCTCTCTCACTTCACTCATTGTTTCTTGAGCGATGACTCTTGCACGTTTTCCGCCGTCATTCAAAACATCTTTCACATAACTTTCTTGTGAAGCCAATTCATTTCTTTTTGCACGGAATGGTTCAAGGTGTTTGTTTAAGTTATTCGCAAAGCGAAGTTTGCAATCTACACAGCCAATGCCTGCTTTGCGACATTCGGTGTTAATCATATCCACTTCTTCTTGTGGAGAGAAAATTTTGTGCATAGTGAAGACATTACAAATATCTGGGTTGCCGGGGTCAGTTTTCTTCATACGCGCAGGGTCTGTGACCATTTCACGCACGCGTTTGGTCGTCTCTTCTGGTGTGGAAGCAAGTTCAATATGATTATTCAAACTCTTGCTCATTTTGTCTTTGCCATCAATGCCGACTACTTTCAAAATTTCGGTATGTTTTACTTGTGGTTCAATCAATACTTTGGTGTTGTAGCGATAATTAAACGAACGCACAATTTCTCTTGCAAATTCGATGTGTGGTGCTTGGTCAATACCAACTGGCACAATATCTGTTTTATATAAAACAATGTCGGCTGTCATCAAAACGGGATAACCCAACAAACCATAATTGACATTATCTGGTTGTTGGCGAACTTTTTCTTTGAATGTTGGTAAATCAGTTAATTTTCCAAACTGAGTCACCATTGATAGATAAGTATGCAACTCCATCACTTCGGGCACATGCGATTGCACAAACAAAATTGATTCCTCTGGGCGAATGCCTGCCGCAAGCCAATCCAGTGCCATGTCAAATGTATTGAGGCGCAGGTCTTGAGTCGTCTCCACTGTGGTTAATGCGTGCACATCCACAATACAATAGACACTGTCATAATCTTTTTGTAAAGCCACATAATTTTGAATTGCACCTAAATAATTCCCCAAATGTTGTTTGCCTGTGGGTCTTGCACCTGAAAAAACTCTGCCTTTTTTTGCCATGGATTAATCCACCAGTTTTGAAATGAGATTTAAGATTTCGCCCGCTTCGGCGTGGCGTTTTAATTCTGTTTTAGAAAAGATTAACTTCCGATTCACACTGACTTCAAACTTGCCACCTTCGGCGGGGACTAAAGTTATCGCCTCAATGACGTGCTCATACTCTTTTAGTAATTCTTCTGCCAAGCCAACGGCTCGGTTGGTGTAATGTCAGGCGGCGCAGTAAATGATTTCAATGTTTAGCATATATAAGAAAATTATAACATGTCAGTTCTGAGGCTTGTCATGCCCTTGTATGCACGCTATAATCCTTGCGTTATTATCATGTCACCCTGAGCGATAGCGAAGGGTCTCGTAAATAATCTTAGAGATTCTTCGCCGTAAAAAACAAGAACGCGGCTCAGAATGACATTGAACTTAAGGAGAGCAAGTATGCCCGTTTATACCTACCGCTGTGATAACTGCGGAGTTCAGTTTGAGAAACATCAATCGTTTACTGATAATCCATTAAAGACATGCCCTGAATGTAAAAAGAAGGCATTGAAAAAAGTGATTACTCCTACCAAAGTGATTTTTAAAGGCTCTGGCTTTTATGCCACAGATAATAAATCACCTTCTGGGAGTTCATCTTCTACAAAAAAAACTGAGACGAAAACAGAAACCGAATCAAAGCCTGCATCCACTGATAAATCGGAATAATTTTGTTTTGTAAGGACGAGGCATACCTCGCCCCTACGTTTTGTTATAAGGAGAAAATATTATGTCAATGGAAGATATTCTCAAAGTGCTAGTAAATTCTCGTCAGCCGAATTATCAGTCGCAACAACAAAATGCTGACCCAATGGCAGAGCTGATTGGCAGTTTGCTCGGTGGTGGACAACCTTCTACTCCACAAAGATACTCACAACAACAACAGCAAGGACAATCTGGTGGCTTAGGTGACATGATGGGCTTGCTCGAAATGTTTATGGGTGGGAATCAGCAACAATCTAACAGCATGAACCAAATGGGCATGAATAATCCTATTATGATGTTGTTACAACCATTTGTAGATAAACTTGCCAAGAAGATGAACATTCCGCCACAAATTGCAATGATGGTTGTTTCATTTGTGGTCTATAAGCTATTGGCACATCATCCCACCTCTGGACGTGACTCTAACTCTTTTGATTTAGATGATATGTTTAAGCAAATGAGCAAAGGCAAAATTGACCCGAACATTTTACAAAACAGTGGCATGATTAATGAACTTTCACGCCAAACAGGTTTAGACCAAGCGACTGCGGCAAAATCTTTAGAAACTGCATTTGGTATGTTTGGTAAACCTGTCAAAGCGGGAATGACTCCATCACGAGGTGTTTCACGAACAACAACGACAACTAGAAAGTCACCTGTTTCAGGGAATAAGTTAAGAACTGCGAGAGTTAAAGGTGGGGCAGTTAAACGCAGAGGTTAAGATAAAAGTTATAGCGCGAGGAAAATCCTCGCGCTATGTTTTTAAAGAGAAAACAAATGTTGAAGTGGAGAGTCAAGTTTCCACTAAGCATGAAGCGGGGTTTTATTTTTTTTCATCATCCACACAACCACAACGATAATCGGAATCAATGCAACAATCGCGCTGACATATGCCATCATGTTATAGCCAAGCGATGCGAAAATGAATCCGCTTTCTAAACTTCCAAATGCAGATGCCAAGCCGACTAATAAATCGTTGAAGCCTTGTGTGCGTGCGCGTTCGGCGGGTGAAAGCTGGTCTGCTAATAATGTGGAGCCGCCGACGAAACAAAAATTCCAGCCGAGCCCCAGTAAAAATAATGCAACGCCCAATGGCAACACATCGGGTGAAATGGTTGCGGCGATGCAAGCCAAAACCAATGTAATTGAACCACTCAAAATAACTTTTTCACGTCCCCATGAATCAGAAAGCCTGCCCGATAAAATTGAAAAGGCATACATCCCAAACGTGTGTGATGCAATCACTGCCGAAATATCCGTTAGCCCATGTGCATGGTCGTGCATATGAAGCGACGTAATCACCATCACCAACACCATCACCATTTGACCTAAGACCATACTGATGACTGCAACCATTGCGGCGGGCTGTCGAAGAATCTCAAACACGCTTCTTGCTTGCGCCTTCCTGATTACTGTTTCAGGAAATTTTTCTGCTACCTCTTTACCGATTTCGCGCGGGTCTGGACGTAAGCCAATAAATACAACCACTGCCGCAATTGCAAACAAAATCGCGGCGATTAAATATGCACCTGCTAATGGGTCAATTTCCCATGTGTTCACTAAATTACCTGCGGGACCTGCCACAAATGGACCAATCACTGAGCCGACTGTTCCGCCAATGACTACATTTGATATAGCACGTCCGCGATGTTCAGGTTTATTCACTTCCGCCGCAGCAAAGCGACCTAATTGCACTGCCGAATTTGCAATGCCCATTAGAATCATGCCAAGCATAAACAATGCAAAAGAATGAATCGCAATAGCATAAAATGTGACGCTTGAGCCAATCACACCAGCAGATAAACCAGTTGTAAGTCCATTACGCCTTCCAATGGCATCAAATACATATCCCCAGCCGAAAGCAGAGAATGCGCCTGCTAATAAATACACAGCCGTTGGAACTCCAGCCCAACTTGGGTTTTGACTTAACTCTTTGCCAACAATTGAGTTCAACGTTGCCGCGGCGATAAAGCCTGCGGATGCTAATGATTGTTGTGCAAATAATATTGTTGTTATTTTTCTTGCTATGGATTCGAGGTTTGTTGTCATTGGGGAGATTATACTCTTGTGGAGGTTAGGGAATTGGGAATCGTGAATTGGATTCTTGCTCTTATAAATTGGAGATTGTATAATTCTCTAAAGTCCATCTACAGGGTAAAACTTATTTGTTTATATAGCCGACGGCTACATAACTTTTAGTCAACCCTATGTATAGATTTGCTTTAGTAAACATAGAAGGAGATTTATTGTGGAAATTTTGAAAATTCTTTTTACTATGTTTGTTGTTTTAATTATTATTTTTTGGGTGTTGACAAAAAGTATAATTACGGGAGGCATAAAGAACCTTTTACTTGCAATCGTTCTCTTAATGTTTGTTTTCATAGGGACCATAGTGGGTCTTCGAGTTGGAAATGTGATTGATAATATACAAAGTTCTAATGCGCATGTATCTTCTTGGATGTTACTCAATAGTCCTGTTAAATTTACAGAAATTGTAGGAGTAAATTACAATGGAATTTGGCTACGAACTGTAGATGAAAAATTATATTTTGGGCGTGACCCATTTAATTATGGGCAAACTACAACCTACACTCCCAAATGGGAAGAAATTACAATTACGCCTAGCAATGAGCCTACTGTAAAAAAGGGAGAGAGTTGCCCAGATATTCAAGAATATCCGAAAGAATTTCCTGGAGAAATTGCCGAATGTGCTCTCATTAGTTGGTTACATCCAGGAGGCGGTGAAAAATTCTACTTTGCTTTATTAAAGAATGGAACTCTCTGGGAATGGCATGATCCTCGAGTTGGCGGATCTGATATGTTACCTTCCCTTAGTATAGGAATTGGATTGTTAGTTGGCTTCTTGTTAGGTATCTTTTCAGGAGTACTTTTTCTAAACATCTTACAGAAAAGGTACAAAATTACGTTAACATGGCTTGGAGATAACACAAGCCATTAAAAGTTTTTAGAAATATGTCACAGGCCAAATCCCACTTTTTTATATGTAGTATATGCTCCCAAATTCGTGACAAAGAAAGTGCCACGGAATATGTCCATCAACCAGAGAACAATACAAGTTTCCCCGAAGCAGTTGGCAAATTAAAAATTGCGCGTGATATTGACACCAACTTTGAGCTCCGGCAATGTCCCGAATGTAAAACGTATTATCTCTATCGCTCCATTTACGAATTTCTGGTCGGTTTTGGTGGTTCTTATGATGAATACATTTTATGGCGCATCACTGATGAAATGGGAAAAGACTATGTAGAAGGTCGTTTGTCAGAGCCGCCAGCGGGTATGATATAACAAACTCAGGAATTTATTTATGTCTAAAAACTTCCATATTGCCGAATATAACATTGCCCGACTCAAAGCACCACTAGATTCACCAAGTATGAAAGAATTTGTAGATTTTTTAACACCCATCAACAAATTTGCAGAAGAAAGCACAGGCTTTGTGTGGAGACTGACTGCACCCGATGGGCAATCCTCTTCTTATGTATCAGCTATTTATGAAGACCCTATGATCGTCCCCAATTTTAGTGTATGGCAAGATATTGAATCCCTCAAAAATTTTGTGTACAAAACTGTACATACCTACTTTTTGCGCGATAGAAAAAAATGGTTCGACCAAGTTTCCGAATATCAAACTGTTTTATGGTGGGTGCCTGCTGGATATATCCCTACAATAGAAGAAGCCAAAGAAAAATTAATCCATTTACAAAAGCATGGACCCACTCCAACAGCTTTTACACTTCAAGCGCCTTTTGATGAAAATGGAAATTCATTAAAAGCGAATATAAAATAATGAAACTGATTAGTGTCAAAAACGCTGAATACCAAATCATTCAGGCACTTAAAACAAATCGTGTCAAGCGCAGTCAAACGCATGAGGTGTTTGTTGAGGGGATTGAATCCATTAAACAATTGCTCAATACAGATATTGAAATTACTAGAGTCATCATCTATGATGAAAAGAATTTATCAGATTGGGGAAAAAATCTAGTAACAAAACACAAGTCAAAATTAATTAACATGAGTTTTGATTTGTACAAAGAATTATGTGACCGTGAAGAACCGTCTGAGGTTTTGGTCACTGCAAAAATCAAACCAATTTCTTTAGAAGATTTATCCTTACCTGAAAAACCATTTATCTTAATCTTTGACCGCCCCAGCGATTATGGAAACTTCGGCTCAATA
>DQGV01000327.1:0-230 GCA_003524705.1 Anaerolineae bacterium
CCTGCCGCCTTTATACTTCTTGATGCAAGGTCAAAATACTCAACAACTGGATTACGGTTACTCATAATAGTCTCCTTTTACCTTATATAAGAAAATTTCCACTAGTTTCATTATAGAGACTTTTATTTGAATTTCAATAGGCAATTTTCTTTATCTGACACCCTACATAATCATGGTTGAGGACTATGTGTTGTGGGAGTGCATGATTCGGGTCCGTGAGGTCGAGAGTT
>DQGV01000327.1:411-10001 GCA_003524705.1 Anaerolineae bacterium
CGGGGCGTGGCTCAGCCCGGTAGAGTGCACGGTTCGGGTCCGTGAGGTCGAGAGTTCATATCTATAAAACCCATGTCTTCAACTGAATACAAAATGTCTCCCACAGTGGACATCTTTTCCTGTAAAATCAGGCAAAGGGATATGTGACTATGCCAATGACTCCGCAAGAATTTGTGAGCAAGATGGGCAAGTTTAGGTGGATGTTTCAGAATATGGCGGTCTGGCAAATCAATTCATCTACATCCGCACCAGTGACGACTTCACCGTTGAAGAAGTCTCCGTGCGCATTTTAGATAACACTGGCACAGAATTAGAAAGTGGTGAAGCCGACTTCGACTCAGCCACAAACCGCTGGGTTTATGAAGGTCAAACCAACCTCACGCTCGGCACCACCATTCAAATTGAAGTCACCGTCACCGACAGACCCGGTAGCACCACAGTTACAGGTCATAGCCATAACATCTAAGCAGTAAGTCAGCACGTCTGCGTGGCGGGGGCAGACGTGCCCCCCTTACTTTACAGATATATAAATAAAAAGAAATCGGAAGTCTTTAAGACTTCCGATTTCTTAGATTTCAAGTGACTATGGAGTGGGTGTCTCTATCTCATCTTCTGATAGTGTTGAGATTGAGGTATCCATACGTCTAGCCCTAAAGTGTAACTACCATCAATCCCATCTGTAATTGTTTTTAGAACAGTATTCGTTTCGAGGTCAATAATTGTAATTGTAGAGTTCTGTGATGTGGTATATAGAAAAGAATTATCAGGGGTAATCAACAGGTGCATTTGATTATAAATGGTTGGAATGGTTGCAACCAATTGATAGGTATTTGTATCAAATACGTTAATCGCCCCAATGTTTTCTGCCACATACAACCTAGAACCATCTTGTGAAATTGTTATCCCTGCGAAATGACAATTTGAATACACTGGTGTAGGGATGCATTCCTTTTCAATGGTGTGGATGACACTGTTTTGAACTGTATCAATGACTGAGATTGTATGGTCTTCATAACTGGTCACATACAATTTGGTTTCATCAGGTGACAGCACTGCATCAAATGGAAAGAAACCAACAGATATGGTCGCTATGCTATTTCCAGTATTCAAATCTAGAACTGAAACCCAACCCTCTACGAATTCTTTTTCTGGGTGAACTAAAGCGTAAGCAGTAGTACCTGTAGAGTTTATTTCAAAACCACTATGCGTTGAATTTTCAATGTTTATAGTATTTATGACTTGATAGGTGCTTGTGTCAATAACGTAAATGTCACTATCTGTCTCGTGCTTCCTAAATCCATTTACATAGACGCGACTTCCATCTGGTGAAATATTCACAGTATAGGCACATTCACCTACAGCAATGGTAGTAATTATCTCTTGGGTTTGTAAATCAATTACATAAAGAGGGTTTACTGTACTACTGGTGCCGCAGATACTATGAACTACAAAAGCAATATCTGCAATTGGAGAAATCGCGATATCAGTTGCCGCCCAATGGGTTTGTATCGTTTGGGTAATAGACTGGCTAGCAGAGTCAATGCCTAAAAATTGGTCAATACCTGGTGCCGTAACGTATATAAAATAATCTAAGCTGGTTTTGGTGTTGCGAAAAGAAAGCAGAAATAAAGAGATGATGGAGACCAGCATGGTGCCAATCAATAAGGTTTGTCTCATTTTCATTCTAACAATCATAGCCTATTTTATAAAATTGCAGGATAAGCATTCGATTAAGCTGTGTTGACATCTGTTCCCTTTTTTGCTACACTGGATTTGTCAGACAACTAGACCAATTTAATTGACAATGAATGATGGACAATTGATAATGACCAGACCGTTCAGACTTCTTAGACTAGTAAGACCTTTTAGACCATCCGACCACTAAGACCTGTCAGACCACTTAGACCTTTTAGACCACTAAGACCATTCAGACCATTGAGACCAATCAGACCTTATGACCACACTACTCATCAAAAACGCACACATCGTCACCATGGACGACAAAGGCACAGAAATTCCGAACGGAGGCATATTCATCCGCGACGGAATCATAGAGAGGGTAGGGAGTGAAGCGGACTTACCAACCACTGCCGACGAAGTGTTAGATTTGAAAGACCACGTCGTCGTGCCGGGCTTGGTCAATACACATCATCACTTTTATCAAACCCTCACGCGCGCCGTACCTGCCGCACAAGATGCCAACCTCTTCAATTGGCTAAAGACCTTATATCCGATATGGGCGAAGATTCAGCCCGATGATATTTTCACTTCGACTCAAACAGCCTTAGCAGAACTCGCGCTTTCAGGATGCACCACCGCCTCTGACCATTTATATTTGTATCCGAACGCTTCCAAACTAGACGATGAAATTGAGGCGGGGCTTCAACTTGGGCTTCGGCTTCAAGCATCGCGTGGCTCGATGAGTTTAGGTGAATCCAAAGGTGGCTTACCACCTGATTCAGTGGTGGATAGTGAAGATGCGATTCTGAAAGACTCGCAACGTCTGATAGAACGCTATCACAACGCGGAGCATGGCGCACTGACTCAGATTGTGCTTGCGCCTTGCTCGCCATTTTCAGTGACGACTGATTTAATGAAACAGTCAGCCAAACTAGCGCGTGAGTATGGCGTGCATTTGCATACGCACTTAGCCGAAACAGAGGACGAAGAGCAATTTTGTTTAGAGAAGTTTGGGCATCGTCCTGTCGGTTATATGCAAGAGGTAGATTGGGTCGGCGATGATGTTTGGTTTGCCCATGCGGTATATGTGAATGATGAAGAGATAAAAGTATTTGCCAAGCATAACTGCGGTGTGGCACATTGCCCCACGTCTAATATGCGTTTGGCTTCGGGCATTGCGCCAATCAAAGAGTATCGCAAAGCAGGTGTGCCCGTCGGCTTGGGCGTAGATGGTTCAGCCTCCAACGACGGTTCACATTTACTGGCAGAAGTACGCAATGCTATGTTGGTATCACGCGTGAAAGAGGGCATCACAGGCTATTCACTTTCCAATGACCCCAATAGAAAATTGATGACAGCCCGCGAAGCCTTATATCTCGGTACGCGCGGTGGGGCAGATGTGTTGGGAAGAAACGATATCGGAAGTTTGGAAGTGGGCAAATGTGCTGACTTCTTTGCAGTCAATCTCAACCGCCTCGAATTTACGGGGATGCATGATCCTGTTTCCGCCATTGTTTTCGGTCAGCCTGTGCGCGTGGATTACACCGTTGTGCATGGCAAGTTCATCGTCAAAGCAGGTCAATTGGTGACTGTAGATGAAGGCAAGATTATTGAACGTCATAATAAAGCGGCTAGAAGATTGTTGGAAAGTTAGAATGTTTAAAGGTTAGAAGGTTTGAATGTCATCTTTACCAGCGATAATTTTTGGTGTTTTGACTATCACAGGTTTGGTTGTGTCTATCATTGGCTTAATCAAGAGTAAGACATGGCTGGTGGTATTAGGTGCAGTTTTGTTTCTGCCGTTTGTGTATTACTTCGGCGGGTCACCAACCACACGGATTATTATTGTCTTGCCACTCTTACATTTCGGCTCGGCGTATGCGTTGTATAAAAATAATAAGATGATGGCATGGAGTTTGTTCTCACCAGTGGTCATGTTTGTGTTGTTTGTGATTGGGATTATTTTGGTGAATCAATAAGGAAGGACACAGAGAAATCATTTGGCTATGTCTCTATTAAAGCGTAAGGACACAGCGGGGTGGTTGATGATGTTGACCATAAACGGTTTCGCTGTGTCCCTACAAAAGAATTGATATGAATATGTATAAAAAACAAAACACTCTTATCCTTTTGTCCCTGCTGATGTTTTATGTATTGTTGGTGCTACGCAGTGCTTGGGTCTCCGACGATGCCATTATCACATTCCGCGTGGTGGAGAACTTCTTAGCAGGCTATGGCTTGGGCTATAACCCATTTGTGCGCGTACAGGCGTTTACACATCCACTGTGGATGTTTTGTATTTCGCTTGTCTATTTTATTGAGCGATTGTTTTTACCTAGCTTCCCGAATGCGTTGTTTTATATCACCACATTCTTGTCGGTGATATTTTCTTTTTTGACCGTTTACTTCCTGCTCACACGCATCTCCAAGCCCAGTATTTTGTCGCTTGGGTTAGCAACCTTGACCCTGAGCCTTTCTACTGGATTTATTGACTTCTCCACGTCAGGGTTGGAAAATCCGCTCACGCATTTTTTGCTCATCTTATTTGTGATTGCCTACCTAGTTGAAATCCCAAACCTTTTATGGTTAGCATTTATTGCATCGCTTATTCTGCTCAACCGCATGGATGCGTTTGTATTGGTCGCACCTGCGCTTTTGTATCTGTGGTGGATGTCACCTCAGCGTAAAAAGGATTTCGGGAGAATCGTGCTTGGTCTAAGCCCAATGATTCTATGGGAGTTATTCTCGCTGTTTTATTTTGGCTTTCCCTTCCCAAACACTGCTTATGCTAAATTGAACACGGGCATCTCGGATAGTCTGCTGATGTTGCAAGGGCTAGATTACTTCTTGAACTCCATCAATTGGGATCCGATTACATTATTTGCAATTGCCTTAGCTGGGGTTACTTTATACGTTGAGCGCAATCATAAATTAATCTTCTTATACAGTGGTGTTGCGTTGTACTTGGCATACATCGTCAAAATTGGCGGTGATTTTATGGCAGGTAGATTCCTGACTGCACCTTTGCTTTTGTGTGTTGCCATTATTTCATATCATCTGACTGCGAAGCGTAGTCAATGGATTGTATTAAGCATCGTGATGTTGTTAGGCGTATTTTCTTTGCGCTCTCCATTGTGGTCATCAAATATGGTGCTATATTTCCCAACCTATCCCATCACTGACCGCAATGCAGTCTCTGACCAACGCTTGCATTACTTTGGTAACGAGCGCAAGGGTCAATTCAATAGTTTTGTTGAAAACGGCTTCCGTGAACAAGAATGGGGCTCGCCGTTTGCGGGTGGTCAATGGCGTTATACGGGTTTCCAAAGTGTATATGTGGCGGATGCACTCGGCAAGCCCGGATATAACAAGGGACCTAATGTGTATGTGATTGATAACTATGCGTTGTCTGATCCGTTGCTGGCACGACTGTCCGCGTTGGATGGCTGGGAGATTGGGCATTTTACGCGCGCCATCCCTGAGGGTTATCTTGAGACGTTACAGTCAGGTGATAATCAGCTTGTTGATGCGGACTTATCCTTGTATTATTCCAAATTAGAGTTTATCGTCACTGGTAACTTATTAGATTGGAATCGCATAACAGAAATCTGGAAGTTCAACACTGGGCAGTATGATTATTTGTTAGAAAGATATATCTCTGAAAATCCGCCTTCGAGCGAGTAGGAGTTAATCGTATGGCTTCTTCCACCAAACTAACAAAATCGTTGATAGATGTTGCTATGGGGCGCGCTCATGCCGACCTTGTGATTAAGAACGGCAAATGGGTCAGTGTGCAGTCTGGGGAGATACTCCCCAACACAGATATTGCAATTGTGAATGAAAGAATTGCATTTGTGGGCGGTGATGCAAGTCATACCATCGGCAAGAAGACCAAGGTCATTAATGCCAATGGAAAATACCTAGTGCCCGGTCTATTGGATGGTCACATGCATGTTGAGTCAGGCATGGTGACTGTCACTGAGTTTGTTAGAGCAGTGGCAGTGCGTGGCACGACGGGTATGTTCATTGACCCGCATGAGATTGCAAATGTATTTGGTCTCAAAGGCGTCAAGTTAATGGTAGATGAAGCCCAAAAGCAACCGATTCATGTGTGGGTGCAAATGCCATCGTGTGTACCGTCCGCGCCGGGTTTGGAAACACCGGGTTCATCTATCGGACCAAAAGAAGTGGCAAAAGCCATGCAGTGGAAAGGCATCATCGGCTTGGGTGAGATGATGAACTTCCCCGGTGTGTTTATGGGTGATACCAAAATGCTGGATGAAATGTCCGCGACCCATGCGGCAGGTAAAGTCATCGGTGGGCATTACGCTTCGCCAGATTTAGGTCTGCCGTTTCATGGTTATGTGGCTGGTGGTGCAGAAGATGACCACGAAGGCACACGCGTTGAAGATGCGATTGCACGTGTAAGGCAAGGCATGAAAGCGATGTTGCGCTATGGCTCCGCTTGGTTTGATGTTGCGGCACAGGTCAAAGCGATTACTGAAAAGAAATTAGATTCGCGTCGCTTCATCTTGTGTACAGATGATTCACACGCGGGGACATTAACCACCGAGGGACATATGGACCGCGTCTTGCGTCATGCCATCTCCGAAGGCTTGAATCCCATGACTGCCATACAAATGATGACGATAAACACTGCCGAGCATTTCGGCATGAGCAAAGAGATGGGTATGATTGCGCCCGGCAGATATGCAGATGTTTTATTGGTCAATGACTTGATGAATTTCGGCGCAGACCTTGTGATTGCCAAAGGACAAGTGATTGCGGAACGTGGCGAATGGCAAATCAACTTGCCGCCAGCAAAATACCCAGGTTGGGTGAAGAAGTCTGTCAAAGTGCGGAGAAAACTCACAAGTGCAGATTTCATTCTGCGCACGCGAGCCAGTGATGGGTCAGAGATTGAAGCGAATGTGATTGGCGTGATTGAGAATCAAGCACCGACACGTCATCTAAAAATGAAGGTGACTGCTGAAAATGGGGAAGTCAAAGCAGATATGAATCGTGACATCGCTAAGATTGCTTTGGTGGAACGCCATCGTAAAACTGGAAAAGTTGTGGTGGGTTTGGTGAGTGGCTTTGGCTTTTTGCGAAAATGTGCGATTGCATCTACAGTGGCACATGATAGCCATCACATGATTGTGGTCGGGAATGATGAAGAAAGTATGGCGGTTGCCGCGAATGAATTAGCAAGATGTGGTGGTGGTCAAGTGGTGGTCGTGGATGAGCATGTGATTGCTTTGGTTGAAATGCCGATTGCGGGTTTGATGTCAAATGAACGCGCGGATATTGTTGCTGAAAAGGCAAACAATGTTTTGGAAGGTTTCAAAATGTGTGGCAGTGAATTAAATAACCCGAACATGCAATTGAGTTTGTTGGCGTTGGTGGTCATCCCTGAATTGAGAATAT
The DNA here is from genome assembly GCA_003524705.1 of Anaerolineae bacterium. The sequence continues at coordinate 7,519 of DQGV01000327.1, forward strand.
CTGATAAAGGTTTGGTGGATGTAACCAAGTTTGATTTTATCCCTGTGTTGGAAGACTAAAATTAGCCACAGAGCACACAGAGAACTCTGAGATTTTTTCTCAAAAGACTCTGTGGACTCTGTGGCGAAAAGAGAGAAAACTTATGGCAAATTTTCCGTTTCAACGTTTGCAAGTAGATTTAGCAAAAATCATCAACAAAACGCCGGCAGGTCAACGCTTGCCTTCTGAACCAGACCTTGCAAAACAACTTGGCGTGTCGCGTGCTACGTTGCGCGAAGCCATGCGTTCATTCGAAACGCAAGGTTTGCTTCGTCGCAAACAAGGTTCTGGTACGTATGTTGTCGGAAAAATCAAAGCACTGGATAGCGGGCTTGAAGTACTTGAAAGCATTGATACGCTTGCCAAACGTCAAGGACTTGAAGTGTCACTCAGTGATTTGAATATTGAAAGCATTCAAGCCGATGAAGAACTTGCTTCTACATTTCGCGTGAAAGAAAATGCAAAACTAACTCGTATTCGTCGGGTCATTCGCACGGAAGGCAGACCGATTGCTTATCTAGTAGATACATTACCAGACGATATTTTGTCCGCTAAAGATTTGCCAACGGGATTCAACGGCTCAGTGCTTGACCTGTTACTTGGTCGCGGCGACCTGTTAACTTCATCTCGGGCAGACGTAAGTGCGATTGGTGCTTCGGCAGATGTTGCCAAGCCGCTTGAAATTCAACGTGGTGATGTGTTGCTTCACTTCAATTCTCAATTGTTTGATGGTCACGGCAAGATGGTGGATATTTCTATGAGTTATTTTATCCCCGGTTATTTTCATTTTCATATTGTGAGAAGAGTAGGTAACAACAGTTAGAAAGTTTACAAGTTGTAACGTTTGAACGTTTTAACTTGTAAACCTGTAAACAAATCAAGGAGAAACTATGACAGATAAAGTTTTAGAAATTCAAAAACGTGTGCAAGCCGCGCGCGAAGATATGATTCAATTCATGTTGGAGATTTGCGAAATCCCCAGCATGGATTCGCAAATTGGTCCCGTTGGCGAACGTGTCCAAGCCGAAATGAAAAAACTAGGTTTTGACGAAGTCCGCTTTGACAAAATGGGCAACACCATTGGAAGAATTGGGAATGGAAAACGAGTCATTGTCTATGATTCACATATTGACACCGTCGGCGTAGGTGACCTCGCTTCTTGGAAGTGGGATCCCTTCAAAGGAAAAATTGAAGATGGAATTTTGTATGCACGTGGCGCCTGTGATGAAAAAGGTTCAACGCCCGGCATGATTTACGGTTTAGCCATGGCAAGAGATTTAGGCCTATTAGACGGCTGGACTGCTTATTACTTCGGCAATATGGAAGAATGGTGTGACGGCATTGCTCCCAACACATTTGTAGAAGTTGACCCAAAAATCAAACCTGATTTTGTCGTGATAGGTGAACCGACAAAAATGCTCACGTATCGCGGGCATAAAGGTCGTTTGGAAATGAAGATTACATCCAAAGGAAAATCTGCTCACGCGGCAAGTAATCATCTTGGCGATAATGCGATTTACAAATTATTACCCGTCATCGCAGGCATTCGAGATTTAGAACCAAAACTTGGTGACCATGAATTTTTAGGTCACGGAAAAATTACAGTTTCAGACATGCATGTCAAGACTCCATCTATCAATGCAGTGCCAGATGAAGCTGTGATTTATATAGATAGAAGAATGACGTTTGGTGAGACGAAAGAAGTTGTCAGAAAACAAGTCGAGGATTTAATCCCTGCTGAATATAAAGATACAGTCAAGTTAGAAGAACTATTTTATGATGAACCTTCATATACAGGTTTTGTTTTTCCTGTAGATAAATATTTCCCTGCTTGGGCGTTGGAAGAAAATCATCCCTTAGTGAATGCCTCACAAGAAGCACGCAAGTTGATTGGTCTGCCTGATGCGAAAAGCGGCAAGTGGAACTTCTCCACAAATGGAATCTATTGGGCAGGCAAAGCAGGTATACCATCCATCGGTTTTGGTCCTGGTGATGAGGAAACTGCACATACAGTCAATGATTCTGTTTCGTTGGAAGATATGGTCAAAGCAACAGAATTCTATGCACTACTTCCAAGTTTGATTAAATAAACAAAATAAATTTAAGGAGATAAATTATGCAAACTAATTTTCGAGGACGTGATTTTATTGGTGATTTAGATTTCACCAAAGAAGAAGTTGAAACCGTGTTAGATGTGGCTTGGGATTTGAAACGCAAGAGAGCGTTAGGAGAATCACATGCTTTGTTGCGAGATAAAACTTTGGCAATGTTGTTTTTCTTTACATCCACGCGCACACGCGGTTCATTTGAAGCAGGCATGGCGCAACTCGGCGGACATGCCGCATTCATTGATAGCGAAACGACTCAAATTTCACATGGTGATACGGCTAAAGAAATCGGTGAAATTTTTGGGCGTTATTTCGATAGATCGGAAGAGGCGTCGT
>DQGV01000353.1 GCA_003524705.1 Anaerolineae bacterium
TTCATTTTGCAAACGTGCTCTAAATTTTTCAGATGTATTTTTTCCACCCTCGGACATTTCGACTAAAGGTGTTAAATCTTCCCACATGTTTAATGCTTGTGCTAAAGGTTTTACTTCGTTCAACGTCCATTTGAGAAAATCGCGCATTGCAATTGGTTTACCTGTAAACGGATTTTCAATCTCAGCCCGCAGACTCGATTTTGCGGCGAGGTTTTCGTTTTTACGAGCACGCTGTATGTCTTCAGAATCATATCGAAATGCTCGGGCAAATTGAACGTCAGAATAGAGGCGCAATAAAAGTAAATGCTTGAGCGTCAGATTCGCAACATCAATATCTAAACTATGCCCGCCATCATCCACACGAACTTCCACACGACCCATTGGCAAATTAATGCGTGCCATCAAATTTTGTTTTTCAATTTGCAATGCCATCTCTTCGGGAGGCGGCGCTTCACCAACAGAAAACAAGCCGCGCGTATAAAGATGCGTTAACTCATCGCTGGTTGTAGAAATTAAACGTTCAACAGGTTCAGCAAACGAACGCGCACGCACGGGAGTCCAATTGTTATTTCCAAAACGCACGCCGCGCCGAACAAGGTCGTAAGAAATTTGCAAGTAATCATTGTATGAACGATATAAATCGGGCAAATCAACTTCACGCGGATTTGGAAAGGTGAGATTACGCACCGAATCATTTTCAGTGAGGATGACAACCGCGCGTCCATCCTTGACCTGAGCCTGCATCGGGGTGGACGCCGCAGTTGCTATAAACAAACTTGAGAATGCGCGAAGCAAACGTGTGGCTGTGATATAAAATTCGGATTTGAAATCATCAAGATGTTTATCGCCGCGTTCAGTGGCAGATAAGTGCATAAAATCCCATGTGAACATTGGGTCTGGTAAAGATAAATTGCTATGAATGCCAGCGGTTGCTAATGTGCCACCATACAGGTCAACACATTTTTCAAGATAACGGCGTTTGGCAATTGACCAATTTCCAGGAATCGAATGATGACCAATATCGGTAAGAAACAAAAGATTGCCATGCCAATAATGCAAACGCTCGCCGAAATTTAATCCTGCTTTATGCAAAGCATTGATTAACGATGCTTCCATAAGGCGTGCTTCGTAAATTGTTCCGCGTGGTGTATAAAACGGACGGGTTGCCCATTCAATCATCCAGTGAAAAACTTCCAGTTGACTAAATTGTGCTTGCCATTGTGGAATCGATTCAGCACGTAGATAATCTACAAATGATTGTTGATTGGGTCCAACGCCCACAGTTAACAATGGACGTAGTTCTTCATCCAAAAGATTCCATTCTTGTTCAAAGCCATTGAGTCCGCTTTGTGGTTTTTCTTTGATAGATTGTTCGAGAGATAAAAGGTATTTGTCGGCGAATTTTTGGGGCATGGTTGATTCCTAAATTTGAGTATGAGTTGCAAATGAAAGAGGAAAGAAGAAAGATGGAAAGTGGTGAGTGGAAAGCAAAATATTGATTATTCATTTAATAGCTTATACCAGTTTGCTAATTCAGCAACCCATCCTTCTGTATTATCTTCAGTTTGGATTTTCCACCAGTAATAATTATCTGCATCAACATATCCTTGAAGAACAGTAATGATTTCACCAGCAGAAAGTTTTTTGAGGACATTCGCATTTAAAGTGGGGTCAGTTCTCAAATTAATATTTTCTCCTAAGTCGGTAATAGTGTATTGTTTACCTATTTCCAAATTTGGAACAGGAGACCAAATGACTGTTAACAATGAAGCTATATTAGAGACAATCTCTTGCTCCTCACCAAGCATATCTGTTAAGTAAATATCCCAATTTTCTTTTCCAATCACTTCATCACAGGGTAATACCGATCTTGCAAAAATCAATTTACTACCATCAGGTGACCAATCAGGTGAAATTTCATGATACTCTGAGGAAGTAAGGTTTATTATTTTTTCAGTATTAATGTTGATTAAGGAAATATCAGAACACTTTGAATCATTTGAAGATGATACAAAAGCAATGTATTCATCATTTGGAGACCAAGAAATATCTAGTATTCCATAGTCTGATGGAATCTTGATTTGGTGCAGTGTTTCATCAGTGAGATCCATAATTGATAGAACCGAATCTTCTAGGTAGGCGATTTTATTCCCATCAGACGACCATGTTGCTACATAATTGTTGCCACTCGATGTAAGTCTCTTGGCTATTTCACCGCTATCAACATGAATAAGATATAAATCTGAACCATTTATCCCCATTGCAACAAGGAGATATTCTCCATTTGGAGACCATGCGATATCACGCTTGTTATAGCGCGGGTTATATGTCAGTCGCCGCAATTCTGTTCCATCTACTTTGACAATGTAGATATCCTCATAAGCATATAACCAAAATGGTTTCGAGAAATCATTACCAACGAAAGCAACCCAATGTCCATCAGGAGACCAAGTAATACTTGGATAGCTTAATGATATTGTTTGACCATCTATTTCATGGTCTTTATCAAAAATTGAAATCGTTTCGTTTGTTTGTAAATTTAACAAAATCAAATCATGCGTTGATGTAGCATCCACTTCTAAAGAACCTCTAACAAAAAGTAATTTTGTAGGAGGCACTAACGAGAGTTTTATTGGTGGAATCAATGTATTAGTGGATGTTGAGGAAATCAAAGTTGGAAGGATAGATGGTAGGTCAGTCGAAACCAAAGGCGTTTCAGTAGCATTTGAATTAGTTACACAGGAATTCAAATACAATAATGTTATCAAAACAAATTTAAGTAAAATAAATTTGCTTTTAGAAGGAATCACAATCTATTTCCACTTTCTACTTTCTAAGGCTATTCAACCCTTCCAACAATCTCCCAAACGCACCTTCGACTCGTTCCACAGGTGTTGCATACGAAAAACGAATCCACTCATTGCCGAACGGAGAGAAGAATGCTCCAGGCACAACGGCTACACCGTAATTTTCTGCAAGATATGCGCCGAGGGGTTCACTATTATCCCAGCCTTTGGCTTGTAGATATTCCCCGACATTGATAAAAGCATAATATCCTTTGCCGATGATATGTTCCATTTCATTTTTCAACAATAAATTTTTCAACGCTTTACGGCTAATATTGGTCGGCTCAATGATGGTTTTTGCGGCTTCTGCAAATCCCATTTCATAAGCCGCCATGGCAACTGCCAAAGAGAAAAACGGCGGAATGACTCCATGCGATGCACGCGCCATAATAAATTTAATAACATTTTCATCGGCAATCAAATGACAATTACGAATGTTTGATCCACCTAATGATTTTGTGATGCCATCCAAAAACATTAATCGCTTTCTTTCTTCGGGAGTAAAAAACTTGAGGAAAGAATTTAAATCCATTGGGGATTCGTCTGTGACGTAGTGATACATCCAATCAAAAAATACAAATGCCACACCTGCTTCTAAAGCAGTTTTAGCAAGTGAAACTTGTTTTTCGACTGAAATCGTCAAACCTGTTGGGTTATCTGGATTTGTAATCACCAAGCTAGCAATTTTTCTGCCTTTGGATTCGGCAAACTTAACGCTTTCACGAATCGCATCTTCTGAATATGCCCAACCTTCGGCAGGGTCACCTGGACTCCACAAAACATTTGCACCGACTCCGTATGGTCCCCAATTGTATGTAATCCACGGCACACGTGAGACCATGATTAAGTCACCTTGGCGACCGTGGCCAAGAGCAAGCATGGCTTGATAGGCTTTGACTAAAGCATCACGTCCGCCAGTTGTTCCCATCACATTGGCTGTTCCCCAACCAGATGAAGAATCTAATTTCCAATATTGTTCAATGACCGCTTTGCGATATGCTTCGGTGCCAAAAGGCATATCATAAGCCGTACCATGTTCCAGTTGAAGTTGAAGCGCGCGTTCCAAAATCGGTTTGGGAGTCCCAGGTAATGATGCGCCGCCATCACCTTGTGATGCGTCAAATATTTTGGCATTTGGATTCTTTTCTAAATATGTTTTCAAAGATTTATTAATCAAAAACATACGAGAAGGTGGAATATCTGCCATGTGACGCAAATGGTCACTGACTGGGATTAAGTATTTTTCATCAAGTGCAAGAACTGGCGTGGCGTTAGAAATCATATCTTCTCCTTAAGAAAAACGCCCCGAGATTCGGGGCGTTTGGTGTACTTCGTTAGTATGAACTTTGTGTTTGTTCACCTTGCAACCACCAACGCCCAGCCACATAATTTGTGACGGTATGATTATCGTTGGTAGTAGTATTACAAATAAACATTGGGCGCAAGCATACCACCCTGATTATGTTGCGTCAAGAAGAAATTATCTTTTCATACTTTTATAAATCGCAACCCGATTACCGCTTGGGTCTTCAAAGACAGCATACCAACCCATGCCAGGAATTTCAGTCTTGGCTTTAATCACAGTGCCACCACCAGAAGTAATGTTTTTCAAGTCCGCTTCAATATCATCACTATCAATATATACGAGTATCTTCCCAGCCGCATTCTCGTCATCAAGTTTAACAAAGCCTCCACCACTTTCACCACCATCTGACCACATGGTGTAATCAAACTCTTCCATGTGTTGCATCTTCCAGCCGAAGACAGATTCATAAAACTTTGCGGAGGCTTTTGAATCAGCAACTGGGATTTCAATATGAACAACATTTCTTTTAGACATGAGATTCTCCTTTTTACAAATGACGACAAATTTATATTAGAACAAATTTTCTGGAATGTCAACCCCTAAATTGATGATTAACCGCCTCATCCTTGATTTATGCCTGCTCAACCCTTTCAGCAGATTCCTATCCCAAAATAAAAACAGACCTCCAAATTGGAGGTCTGTTTAAGATTCTTCCTAATTACTAACTCGGGCAAACACCATAATAAGCATTACCTACAACAGGGTTAGCGTAACATTGTGGGCTATTTGGCAAAAACTCGTAGTCAGAAGGAAATCCCAAATCTGGGTTCACATAGTCCTCAAGAAGGTCACCATAATTGGCAGGTGCATCTTGGCAATGGGTTTCAAACTGTTGCCAAGAATGTGTTTCTGAACTTTCGTCATAATAAACATCGTAAACGCCATAACAATACTCCGATGATTCACTTGCCTCTGCACTTCCTCTTTCAGGAACAAATGCCCAGAAAATAAAACCACCTATATTAACCGTCACATATTGCCCAGCAGTTGCTCGAGAGGTTGTACATTGCAAGACAGACCCTTCTAAATGGCAACCCATTGGGAATTTCTCATCCGCAAAAAACACAAAACCGTTCTTGAAATCGGATTTTGAAAATTCCCCAACTATATCAAAAACAAAAATGACATCACCATTCACATCATTACGGACTTCTCTTAATGTTAGATAGCCATCTGCTAATGGGGCGGCAAGGACAGTACCAGTTGTGAGTACGAGCAAAGAAAGTAGAGTAATAAGAGTAAATAATGCCTTTTTCATACAATCTCCTTTTGGAATTTAGGGGAATTATAAATCCATGCTTGTAAATTTGAAAAGCGAAAACATTGCAAAATAAGGTGTGACATAAGTACTAGGGTTTGTAATATCACTTCTATTTGGGTAAGATTAAGATATGACAGAAAAAAACGCAAGTCAAGGTTTTTATTACCCGCAATTAGACGGCTTGCGTTTTTTTGCCTTTTTGTTGGTGTTTATTCATAATGCACCTCATTTAGAATCCGTTGCTATTTGGAAGTCGCTCCATGAATATGGTTGGATTGGGGTAGATATATTTTTTTGTCTATCTGCGTTCTTAATTACAAAATTACTTATGCTTGAATATAACCAGTCTAAGACTATAAAAAAATGGGATTTCTACATAAGAAGGGTTCTAAAGATTTACCCTATTTATTTACTATATATTCTTATCGCTTTATTTCTTTCTTATAAAAAAACAGGTTGGGATCAAATTACTCTACAAATTCTAAGTCTATTTACTTTTACATTCAATTATGTATATATTCTTATTTTCCCTAAGGCCGTGGTTTTATTTGTACATTTGTGGACTATTTCTTTTGAAGCACAATTTTACTTAATTGCACCTTATCTTGTTAAGTATATAAAAGAAATTCCAAATAAAACAAAATGGATATTATTTATTCTAATTCTAATAGCAGGACTATTAATTCGCACAATATTGATTCAGAATAAACTTTACTATCCTGTAATTTATTTGTTACCTTTTTCACACCTTGATGCCATGTTAGGAGGAATAATAATCGGGTCAGGTATTGCAGACAAAATAATCAATAAAACGACAACTTTTATATATTTGTTTTTAATACTTTTAATTAGTTATTCAATTTCTTATTTACCAAATATAAATGAATATAAATTGGGGTTGATTCTAACTTATTTGTTTTCGGGAATTTTATCCACGTTGATTATTGCTATGTTTTCAAAAAACGGAACGTCTATTCTTATTAAACTATTCTCTCTTCCTTTATTTGTATACTTGGGGAAAATTTCTTATGGATTATATATTTTTCATTTACTTGGCAATTCGATAACGAGAGAATTCTTGCCAATAAGCCATATTTCAATTGTATTTCCTATTGGTTTAATTTCAACAATTTTCCTTGCAAGCCTTTCATATTACTCGATTGAAAAATATTTTAGAGCAATATCAACTAGGTATAAAATTACTTAAATAATAAAAATCCGCCAAAGCTGGCGGATTTTTATTATTTTATTGGCATCCTTTGAATGGGTTATAGCAACAACAATTTGCTGTATCCCAACTTGAAGGAAAAGTAGTGTTATCACAAGTTTGTGGAGGTGTTTGGCAACTACTACCGCCTGGGTCATCGCCCGGGTCACCCCCGGGTTGGTCGTTCGGTTCACAGGAATTGAAAATTACATTTTCATTTACTGTAGACAACTCACCGGTGGGATTTCCTACACAAACACCATCAATTAATGATGTTCCAACTGGGCAAAGTGGAAGCACATTGGCTGTACCAGGGTTTGCCGAGCAACATTGGGTTTGTGGGTCATAGGTCATTCCGGGCAAACAAGCAGTGCCGGTCAATGTTTCAGGTGTGCCACCCCATACACAAGTATTGCCATCTTGTACATAGCCTTGTGGGCAAGCAGAAGCACATGAGTTGTTATCCACTGTACAAGAACCTGTCGCAATCAACGGACCTACATCACCGGGTTTACATTCAAATTTACTGGTTTCGCCAGATAATAAAGTACAGCCCGGCGCATCAAACGTCCAACCATCCGGCGGCGTATTATTTACATTAAAGGTCACAATGGTGTAAGGTAAATATCTGCCAGAACATAATGCATTTTGAGTTACTGAGACGTTATTACATGTTACTTGAGTCACACAATCATCAAGTTGCCCGTTAACATCCAAACCGTTATATGCCAAAATTTCACAAGCTGGTGCAAAGTGAACAGGCTCTTCGACGACGCAACGAAAGCCTAAATCTGGCAGAGTCAGGGTGGGGTCAAGAGAGAAGCGGTTTGATGGAAATACCGCATCTTGCCCATCTTGAAAACTGCTTCCACGCACTGAACGAGTTTCTCCAAATTCAGGTCCGAGCGGATTTTCACCTACAGAGTTATTGTAATAGTCAACAGAGTACCAATCGGCAACCCATTCGCGCACATTGCCGGACATATCTAAAGCACTGTAATAACTAATGCCATTCTTGTATTGGGTTACGTTGGTCGTTTTGCCTACACAAGATTCAAAATTTAACAAATCGCAAGAAGGCGCACCATCACCCCACGGGAAGAGATTGCCATCTGGTCCACGGGCTGTTTTTTCCCATTCGGCTTCGGTGGGCAAACGTCCGTTTACATATTCACAATATTCTGCGGCTTGGGTATGTGTTACACCTGTTACTGGGAAGTTAATAAATTTATAGTCGTTATAAATAGGGTTGTTGTCTGGGTCTGGTAGAGTACAATGTCCCGCGGCAACACAACCAGCGTATTGGGAATTGGTTACTTTGGTGCTGTAAATCCAAAAATCGCTGACGGTGACTTCATGTACTGGGTTATCTTCTTTATCGCCACCCATAATAAATTTTCCGCCTGGCACGGCAACTAACAAAGTGCCATCCACATAGCGATAGGTAGAACCAACTTCCATTGGCGGACCAGCAAGGTCAATTGTTTCTAAGGTTGGCGTTGCATCTACTGCTGATTGTTGTTCTTGCTCTTCACTGCCTTCTGCCGCACCCGGTTGCACAGGCGCACCACAAGATATAACAATGATAGATATGATTGCAATGAATGACGTAAAATGAATCAATCGTTTCATTTTTTCTCCTTTCGTTATATTAAAAAAATTATAATGCTTACATTTAGAAGTGGGTTTGTTTAGCATCACCCAAAGGTCATACAATAATAGTCATCCTTAAGTAATACCGCCCCAAAAATTTTGGGGTGGTATTACTTCATCTATAAATATTTATAATCTATAAATTTTAAGGCAAGGGAACTCTTAATTCACAAGCATCAGCGGGTTCATTCCACTTACATGCGGTGTTAGCAACACAACGAGATTCTGAATCAATTGGTGCACAAACCTTATCTTCAAGTTGAACACATTTTACAGTATTTACTCGTACGGTAATACAACCTTCACCGCTCAAATCTGCCTCAACCACTGGTACACAGGCACGGGCAGTTTGGTCAAATGTATAACCAGCCGCACAACCGGGGAGGACACTGCCAGCATTCGGCTGACAACATTGGAATCCCTCATTATAAGAATAACCTGCCACACAACCAGCAAATGTTTGTTGAGCTAGTAATGAGTTGTTAATCCCAAATGGCGCATTCGATTGTCCATTAGGTGGCGCACAGATACCAGCCGAGTCGTCAAAATATAAACCAACAGGGCAAAAACCATCTAACCCGGTACTTACAACACAAAATTGCTGACCATTACTTTCTTTCGTCACATAACCAAGTGGACACCCACCAGCACTTGGCTGGGCAGAGATAGGAGAGTAAACACAAGTACCGCTAGTGGCATCAAGCGTGTAACCTGCATCACAAACTGCACTCAAGCCACTTACGTCAGTCTGATTCGTACAAGTAGGGTTACAGACGACCACTTCATTAGTTGTCTCCATACCGCGTGGACCAAGACATACCAAAGTACGTAATCCACCCTCAATTCTTTCCTGACATTGAATACGTGTTCCACGTTCTTCCCATGTTGCACCGAAAGAGATTTGCACAACTGCATAACCATCACCCTGCTGACAATATTGATTCGTAACAATTCCTTCTGGCAAAGTACAAGAACTTACAGAAGTTTGTGAATTGGCAGGTACAGCCGCACTTAACTGACAGTATGGTGCAAAAGGTTGTGGATTATTCACAGCACAACGGAAGCCAGTATCACGGCGATTATCGCTTGGTTCATCAAAGCGGCGAATAGCAGATGGAATTTGTTCTTCAGTACTTTCAAAAGAACTTCCGCGAATAGAGCGATATTGACCACTGTCAGGTCCAGTTGGGTTTGTAGAAGGTGATTGAATGTAGTAATTCTGTCCATACCAATCAAATACCCATTCAAACACATTGCCTGCCATATCAAACAAACCAAATGGACTCTTACCAGATTCTTGTGAAGTTACATTGCTTGTACTACCAACACAATTTGAAAAATTTACTAAACTACAAGAAGGCGAATTCGTACCCCAAGGATATGGATTCCCATTTAAGCCACGAGCGGCTTTTTCCCACTGTGCTTCTGTGGGTAAACTTCCTTGAATCCAGCCACAATATGTTTGAGCTTGCTCCCAAGTGACTCCAACAACTGGATGACTGGCGAATTCAGGGTTATTAAAAACTGGTCCACCTAATGTTTGAGTTGGTGAAGAACATATACCAGCACGAACGCATTGGTCGTACATACGGTTTGTGACTTTTGTTTCTTGAATCCAATAGCCGTCTAAAGTGACTGTATGAACAGGGGCATCAAAACCATTATCTCCCATGACGAAATCACCAGCAGGGATATAAATCAATACGCTACCATCAATCCATTTCATCATCTCACCGCTTCCTGGTCCGCCCAACGGAATTGGTTGCAATACTGGAGCAGACTCAGCAGTGGGCACCTGTGTTGAGGCTTCACCCGTGGCAGTGACCACAACCACAACTGTTTCTGGTGTTGGTGAGGCACATGCAGATAAAATGAGAATTATTGTTAATGTAAATGCAAATACAAAATAACGAACTCGTTTCATTCAATCTCCTTTTATTGTTTTCGTGGTTACAAAAACAATAGCAGTATTATAAAAGAAAAATGCTCCGCTTTATCTAATCATAAGCAGAGCATTCCAATAAATATTTTTTCTTATCTTTAATTAATACAAAAAGTTTTACGAATAAAATCTTTCATTTCTTCATTAAAAGCACTGTTCTGAGGCAAGAAATTACAAACTTGTAATTGCAAAAATGAATCTTTCTTAATAAAGCGTGCCATTTCGTTTGCTTGTTCATAATCTTCTAACAAAATAGC
>DQGV01000207.1:0-145 GCA_003524705.1 Anaerolineae bacterium
AATAGGAAAAAGGATTGCTAGCCTAAACCTCCCCACTGCTATTATCATGGAGGGCGGTTATGCTAATGAAGAACTTGGTAAAAATGTAGTAACACTGTTAGAGAACTTTAAGTAACATACAGGGCAACTAATTAATTATCCTTAC
>DQGV01000207.1:354-4481 GCA_003524705.1 Anaerolineae bacterium
GACGCTCTTCCGATCTGGGCAACTAATTAATTATCCTTACCAAGCACTGGAGAATTTCGAATGAAAAATTGGAAATTGATTTTATTGTTGTTTGTCTTTTTATTAACTGCTTGTGCCCCATCTGCACCAGCGGAAACGCCTACTCCTGAACCAACGCTTACACCACAAGTGATTTATGTCACTGCTACACCTGAACCTACATTGCCTTCTACGGCTACATTTACGCCTACAATTACAAACACGCCTGAACCAACCATTACAAATACACCTGAATTTACATTTCCAACAGTCACCGTTAATAAACAAGCCCATTGTAGATATGGTCCATCTGCCGCTTATCTACACGCCGCGGATTTATATGCAGGTGATAAAGGCGAAGTACGCGGCACTGCATTTTATAGTCGCTGGCTATATATTAAATTCGAAAAACTAAATTACTTCTGTTGGGTTGCGCCATCAGTTGTAGATGTAGTAGGTGACGTCAACACCATTAAAAAAATTGAACCTAATTTATTGAGCATTGGTAGCAACATGTACGGACCTGTCCAAAACGTGCAAGCCACTCGCAATGGTGATGAAGTCACTATTACGTGGGATCAAATGGAAATGACAGCCGACGATGACCGAGGCTATTTTATCGAAGCCTTTGTTTGCCAAGATACATTTTATATTTGGTGGACGTTCTCATATCCAGACCAATATGAAACCAGTTACACAGTCAAAGACGAAGATGGCTGTATTGCTGAATCATACGGGAAAATTTATACCGTTGAAAAACATGGCTATTCTCAACCCGTAGATATTCCGTGGCCTAAGCCATGATATTTTCTTGTAGGATGCGGGAGGTTATTTTTTATGAAATAACCGCATCAATCATCAATGCCAAAAAGATAAATGCCAAATACATGCTTGACCAACGATACATCATCCATGCATTTTTGTTGCCACCGAGGCGAAAGACTTTCCACGCGGCATAAAATAGTAGAGCACCCAAGACTAAGGCTGAGATTAAGTAGAAAACGCCTGTCAGGTTGAATATCGGGAGAAGAAGCGTGACGGCGATTAATTCGATGGTGTAAATCAAAATTTGTTTGCGAGTCTTTTCTTCACCTTCAACCACTGGGAGCATCGGCACGCCTGCACGTTCATAATCTTTCATGCGGACGATTGCCAGCGCCCAAAAATGTGGCGGTGTCCACATGAAGATGATGGCAAACAAAATCCAAGCCGCGAGAGTCAACTCACCTGTTGCCGCCGCCCAACCAACCATTGGCGGAATTGCCCCCGCGCCACCACCAATAACAATATTTTGCACAGTTGCTTTTTTGAGCCAGACGCTATAAAGAAGAACATAATAAAAAATTCCAGATAGTGAAAGCAGTGCGGCGAGGAAATTAACATAGCCAGCCATCACATAATAACTAATCAAACATAAAGCCAAGCCATACGATAAACCTTCAGCGGGCGTTAATCTTCCATCGGCTAGTGGACGTTTGGCAGTACGTTGCATGTTTTTATCAAGGTCGCGGTCAATGTATTGATTTAAGGCACTTGAACCTGCGGCGGCTAATGCGCCGCCGAATAAAGTCCAGAAAGTTAATGAAGCAGATGGAAATGCTTTGCCACCCATGACAAGCCCGCCATAAGTGGTAACTAATAACAAAGCCACAATTAATGGTTTAGATAAAATCCAAAAGTCTTTTAGGCGTTGCCAAAAGCCAAACCGAATTTCAACTTTACCATCTTCTTTCAATGTGCTTGCAAAATAAACCAACATCAAAAGTGAAATCCATAAAGCGATGGCTGTGAGTGAATGTAAAACAGTTAAGTGAAGCGGATAACCACGCGTGGCTTGAATTGCCCCAACAAACGCTTGACCCAAAAATAAAATCGTCGTAATCGTTGTTAATGGCAATAAAACTTTATGATGTTTTTGTTCGCGCCAGGCTTTGCGCCACACAAACCATAAAACGATGAAAGAAATTCCCGCAATAAGTACGTGTGTAAGTTTAAGATAACCCAATGGTTGGGTTGGTATACAAAAAACTGCCCCATTACAAAATGCTTCGGCATTGGTGGCTGAAACAAAATTACCTAAAATCGTCAGCACAAGAATTGAAATTAATAAACCAAATGTTAGTTTGGCAAATGAAGTTTTTAGTGAATATTTCATGCAACCTGCTTTCTCAAATAAAAAGGATACCCAAAAAATAAAATAACTGCAAACGCAAACCATTGTAAAGCATATTGAAAATGTGGTCCTTCCGTTAATTCTACTGTAGGCTGATATGGAATCGGAGGTGTGGAATCATTTTCATCAACATTAGGCTGGATAAAAATTTTCAAGATTGGATATGAAAACTGCTCCGACATTTTCTCCACATCGAGATTATTCCATACTTCAAGTTTTGACCCGTCTATCGGCAACGCATCTGCGACGCCGCCTATAGCTGGTTTACCCTGCCCCAGCCGAATCAACCCTTCAACAGTGACTTCGCCAACTTCGTCAAAGGTGCGCCAATCTGCGTCCACAGGAATCCAGCCACGGTTGACCAAAACAGCTGTCCCGTTGAAAAGAAGCGGGGTGATTAAATGATAACCATATTGATTATCATGAACTTGATTCCGCAAGACGACTTGATTCTCAAAATCATATTCACCAGTGACAATGACTTTTCGCCATTCCATTGATTCTATATCGTTCGGAATTTCATCATTTAAGTTCAACTGTTCTTCAGCACGCATGGATTCAACTTGCGCATTGAATGTTCGTCTTTGCTCAAGCCTATCGAGTTGCCAAATACCAAGGCGAATACAAACTGCTGTGCCGATAAAAACTAAAATGGTTGTGATAAACCATTTTTTTGAAAACATCTTACGAAGCAGATTCATCTTTTTTCTTTTTTACGATCAAGCCACTATACACTGCAAACAACATCCCAAGCGGAAAGCCCGCATAAAAATATCCACGAACGCGAGTCCACCATGTAACGGGTTCTTGCACAGTAATGCCGAAAGAATTGCTTGCTTGAAACGAACATTCCATCGTCATATTTTCAACTGACTCTAATTTCAAACTAGCCGAAGATTTAGCAGGGATATATAACAAACCAAGTTGATGATTTTCGTCATCTTCATTGATTACTCTTAATACATCGCCAACCACAAAACGCATATCTTGCGGAATGGTTGGTGGCGCATCACCTTGTCGAATTAATTCAGCAGTACCAGCAGGGATCGTTAATTCAATCGTAGTGGGTGCGCGGTTTTCTCTGCGTAAACCTAAATATGATAATTCGGTCATCATTGCTCCAACCAAAACACCAAGCGCAAAAGCAATCAATACTCTAGAAAGGCTGTAGTTCATTTTGCTTCATCCAATAAAAGTTCAATATCAAAGACAACATCTGTATATGGTGTTCCATACGCATACGATAATCTTAAGTTACCTTCTAAATCTACCAAATACAAACGCACCGTATGATTAATCACAGTGCCAAGCGCTGTGGATTGATTTGTTACCTCACGAAAAATGCCATAGCCTTGCCAAATGGATTCAAGTTCTGCTTGTGTACCACTTAATCCAATAAAATTTGTGTTAAAACGACTGACATATTCTTGAATTTTTTCAGGTGTATCTTTTTCAGGGTCAACGGTAATAAATAAAACTTGCACGTTTTCTGCATCAGCGCCCAAATCATCAGTCAACAATTTCATTTCTGCTAATGTGGTTGGGCAAAAGTCAGGGCATGAGGTGTAACCAAAAAAGATTAAATGAATTTTTCCTGTTTGTTCACTTAAACGAAACACGGTACCATCTGATTTTGTTAACTCAATTTCAGTTGCAGGTGGAAAAGGTTCTGCATAACTTGTTCCGCGAAATTCAGGTGGTTTTGCAAACAAAACAGAAAAAGTGATTCCTAAAACAACAAGAGCCAGAATGCCTACGCCAATCCAAATTAATTTTTTATCCATTCAAAACTCCAATACCAATAAACAATTCCGCCGCCTCACGGCGGCGGATAATTTTTTTAGTGTGCGCTCACTGCCGTGCCAATCAAATACAAGGCAGGGTAGAAGAAAATCCACACCAAATCTACAAAGTGCCAATACACAGCGGCGGCTTC
>DQGV01000359.1 GCA_003524705.1 Anaerolineae bacterium
GCTTTGTAATGTGACCACACGCCAACCAAGATTTTGCACTGCTGTTTCTGTTTCATTTTCAAGGTCAACTTCTGTTACAAGTTGTGCTTGGCTTACCAAAACTAATTCACCATCGTGGATCGTATCCATAAATGGTTGATTTAGTTTTAGAATTTCAATAATATCAAGCGGCGCATCTTCTACTTCAAGTTCAATTTCTCCGTCTTCTTCCAAATGAAGTTCTAACTCTCTGCCATCCGGTAAATAGATTTCAGTGCGCCCTGTTTCACCCGGTCTACCTAATTCTAAAATGGGGGTGATGATTTCTAAATTGACAGATGTTCTGAGAACACCAATAACGTTTGCGTTTTCTGAATCAAAAATTGGTACAGCCATTTGTAATGATAAGGTTTCTGTGCTTCTATCAAATATAGGCTGACTAATAAACACCGCACCGCGTCCGTTGTTATAGGCTCTCTGCCACCATTCTTCATCAGCCTGATAATAATCCGAAGTAATATCTGTTGAGACAACATTGGATCCGTATATATCAGTTATAAAAACTTCTACATGTGATGGAAAATTCGATTTAAATTCAAGTAACACATTTGATGTTTCATTTTGAAGCACTGAACGCATCAATTGGTTTGTATTGTTGGCGGCTACTGCTTCACGCCATTGTCTATCAAGGTTTTCGATTTCGGATAAATCACTATTTGGAGTTTGACTTTCCAGAAAACTTCGTAAAAGCGAATCGGATGCAAGGATTTGTAGGAAATTAACTTGAGAAGTTAATTCTTTACCAATGGAATTAGCGGACGTGTTTGCTACTTCAGTTAATTGTTCATTGACCCTGTCTGTTAATTCACTCAAAATCAAACGATTGATAGCAAATGCCACTGCACTTACAGAGATGATACTCAAGGCTATAAATGTAATGATAAGTTTTGTTTGTAAAGCATATTGACGGAAGCGATAAAAAATAATTCCTAAATAAATAATTGCTAAAACTGCTGTAACAACAATCGATGCCGAAGTGGTAGGAATGCTTGTTGCGCCGGGGGCAAACAATTCAATCAACACAATCAAAATTGCAAAAACAAAAGCACCAATTGAGATTCTAGTAGAAGATTGAGATGGTAAAGTTCCATTAGCAATAGCAGTTGAAATCAATGCCATAACAATAGCAGTTTGCCAACCAACGTTATCTGCCGCGAGGGGATACAAAAGAGAAGCAATGGAAATCACTGCCAAAAGCACGTAGATGCCACGGATATGATTGCCTTTACGAGATAAATAATATCCATACCCTGCACTTAATGCTACGCAGGGCATCATAATATTATCAATAATTGTTTTATCTTCTGTTGGCACAAAAAATAGTGTGTATATAGAAACCAAAGACATTAATACAAATAGTATTAATGTGACCACTTTGGCTGTGCGTCTTTGCGAAGATAAAATGTCTGATTCGTGCTTAACTTCTGTCATACAGACTCCAAAACCGATTCATTCCTACGAGTTGACCTGACTCATTCATTGCCAGCACTTAACTCCAGTGCTACAGGTTCAATTTGCACCAACACATCTGAACCACCTAATGCTTTGCTTAATTCTTGCGCCGCTGTTTGTAGAATTGTCTCAAACCGTGTGGATGCACCAATCCGACTCGTAATATCTGTTGTCACACGCTCAAGGTCAGCGCGATATTGTGCCGCTTGAAGCAATGTCGCATTTTCAATCGCAAGAGAAAGACGTTCAGAAATTGACTCGGCAATTTCAATATCATCTTGACTTAATTCACGTTGATTACGTACATTGATATTTACAATTCCTACCACTTCACCGCGCAAGCGGATAGGAATCGCCAATTTGCTTTCTTTTTCATTTCCGTTGGTAAAGACAGTCTTCCCTTTTGAAAGGGCTTCTTGAATATGCTCGCCTTGTAGAGGTTTTTCAAGTGCCTTCACAGCAGACTCTTTCAATTCCATGCCGACGCGTAAGTTTTTAGGTCTCAACACTTGCCACGCTTCTAGTGTAGATTTGCGAATGGCAATTTGTGCTTCTTCTAATGCGTTTTGTGCTTCTTCAATGGTTCTGGCATTGTTAATCGCCACAGCCACTTGGTCTGCTAAAGTAAACAACACATCCACATCATCTTGGCTAAAAGCATTTGGTTCGGTGCTTTGCACATCTAACGCGCCGATGATTTCACCAGCATATCGAAGTGGAAGAGCCATTTCGGAACGAGTGTTGGGGAGGTCGGGATTGTTGAAGAAAACAGCATCAGCTCCCACGTCTAGCGCGATGCGGGGTTGACCTGTTGCTGTTACAAATCCCACGATACCGGTTTGTCCAATTTCTAGTTTGTGTCCGCGTTCTAACATTTTTCTGCCACCAAAACTATTCGCGGCACGAAGCATTGCAAATTGTTTGTTACTATCTAATAAGAAGATACCGGTATGATAAATGTTAAATTGCTCACTAATCACTTCGGTAATACGTGGCAAAAGTGTTTCAAGGTTTTGAATCGATGAAATGATTCTGGTCACTTCAGCCACTGCTTGGAATTGACGAGCGCGTCGTTCATTGATTTGATTTGCTTGCTGTAACTCAACAGTTCTTTCGTTTACGCGTTGTTCTAGCGAAGCTTGTAATTCATTCAATTGTTCATTTTCGCGTCTTTGAATTTCTTCACTAGCACGCGCTCTTTCAATATTTTCATTCAAGCGTAGAATCAGCAAGTTGATAATAAATGCCGCTCCAAGTAACAAAACAGGGATAATAATGACATCATCTAAACCTGCTCGAGTAACTTCAATCCTGCCATTTAAGTCCATATATCCCACAAATACAACGCATAGAATAGCAATTGGGGTGGTAATGAAAATAGAGCGTTTGCCAAGCAAGATAGCAGATATGACCAAAATAATGGGTAAGCCCAAAAGTGCTGTGTTTTTTAGACCATTTCTTTCGGAAGCAATGACTGCTACTGCGAGAATTAATCCTAGCGGCACCACGAGTTTTGTCATTGTTAATTTGCCTCTGTTGGCTAAGAACAGAGAAACTAACTCAAGGAGCAAAGTAATTGTAAGTGCTATAAAAGCAACAGGATTTCTGGCATCTTCACCGCCGACAATGCCAGTAACCAATGGCAATAAGGCGATGTTGACGAAAATAACAAAGACCACAATATTGCGCGTCAGGCGAATGAATGCAGGGTCTTTATCATCTTCACTGCGAAAGTAGTTTAAAAAACTTGTAAGCATTATGTTCTCCTAAGCAATCTTTATTGCTCAGATGATTCTGTGCTAAATTGAATCGCCACTTCGGCACCGGGTAGGGTGTTTCCAATTTCTTGAATCGCGGTTTTGATAATTGACTCCAGACTAATGGAGTTGCCGATTTTTGTAGAAATTTCACCAATCGTTCGTTCTTTTGTAGCACGTTTTTGAGCTTCTTGAAGCAGACGTGCATTTTCAATTGCCAAAGCAGTTCTTTCAGCAGTGGCTTGTGCAATTGCAATTTCATCTTCATCCCAAGTTTTATTTGGGTCGGTGGCACTCAGTTTTAATGTACCAATTTGTGCGCCACGCAAAATCAATGGAATAGCAAGGTTATGTGTTTGCTTATTTTCTGCATTTGCAAACTGACTTGCTTCAACACCATCAAAGTGATATTGAGTCACGTTTTGGCGTTTTAAGAATTGATTCCATTGTTGTTCAATCATTTGTGCCGCTGTAATTTCGGCTTGTTCAAGTGCTTCGCGGCTTTGTTGATACGAACGTGCGTTTTGAATAGCAATACTTACTTGGTCGGCTAACAAAGAAAGGATATTGATATCTTCCTCAGAAAAAGCATTCACCTCAGTACTTTGCACATCCAATGCGCCAAAAATTTCTGCTTCCACTCGAAGTGGTAAAGCAATTTCTGAACGTGTTTCTGGAAGGTCAGGATTGTTGAAGAAAACAGCATCAGCACCCACGTCAAGAGCGATGCGTGGTTGACCAGCCCGCGTCACGAATCCTACGATGCCTGTTTCGCCAACCTTTAGCCGATGATTCCGTTCAAGCATTCTTTTTCCGCCTTCACTATTTGCGGCGGCAAGAACTGCAAATTCTTTGTGAACATCTAACAAGAAAATGCCAACGTGATAAAACCCAAACTCTTCGGAAATATTTTGCACAATTTGTGGCAGAAGTTTTTCCATTGTTTGTGTTGAACTGATAATACGTGAAATGCGAGCAATTGATTCAAATTGTGCGGCACGTTTGGCATTATTTTGACTAATAATTTCAAGTTCGGCAGTGCGTTCGGCAACTTTTTCTTCTAACCCTTGCAAGGTGGAATTTAATCGTTCTGTCATTTCATTAAATGACCTTGCCAATAAGCCAGCTTCATCTTGTGCTTCAATTTCTGCGCGGGCGGTTAAGTCTCCGCTGGTAATTTTTTCTACTGTGTTGGTCAACCTTCTGACCGGGCGTGTAATCACTTGCCCCACCACCAAGCTGACGAGTAAGGCACCAATGAATAAACCGATTAAGATAAGCCCAGCATTTTGAAGTGCCGCTTGAACTTCATTTTGCACCTCTTGGCGTGAAGCCAAAATCGCTGTATTTAATTCATCTGCTGGTGCGAAGAATACAAGTTTGTATTGTGTTGAAGGCAATGCCGCACTAGCAACATAGGTATTGATGCCACCAATGGGAACTTCTACTAAATTGGCTTGGTTGAAAACAATCCGTTGTGCGGCAAACTCTAGGTTTGGAATTTCTGTATCAAATAATGATTGTCTGGTTAACAAATTACCTGTTTCTTCTTGTGGCTCAATCCCAAAGACTTGATACCCTTCTTCAGGCATATAAATAATAAAACCGTTTTTATCTATGACAAATGCAAAGTCTGAAGCGGTTAATTGGATGGTTGAGACCAAATCCACAATGCCAGTGAGTGTTATATCTGCTCCCATCACTCCTTTGAACTCCCCGGAGTTATACACAGGCACAGATAATGTGACAATTTCTCCCGCACCTGCTGGGTCTTGATAAGGATTTGTCAATTGCGGCAATCGGTCTGGATTTCTTTCAGGGGTTGCAATTGT
>DQGV01000241.1 GCA_003524705.1 Anaerolineae bacterium
ACTGTGATGTTTGACCAACAAAATTATGGTGAGAACTTAAAGAAGATGGGTGCCAGCATTCCGGGTGTGCATACAGGTGCTCCTACTCAAAAATATTTAGGTACAGTACAACGCCGCATTACTTTAATTGGTGCTGTGTTTTTAGGTGTTGTGGCAATTTTGCCATTCTTAGTCAGTTTGTTACTTGGCGCGATTGGTCTTGCCGCCGCAAGTTCGCAAACAAGTATTTTCTTAATTACATCATCAGGTTTGTTGATTGTGGTTGGTGTGGTACGTGACACCTTCCAAAACATTGATGCAGAATTAAAACTACATGGTTATCAGGAATCATTACTCGTCCGCTAAGGAGATGTGATGGCAACATTTATTGTTTTGCTCGGTCCGCCGGGAGTTGGTAAAGGTACACAAGCCAGAATTTTGGCTGAAACGAGCAAACTCGCGCATATCTCTTCTGGAGATTTATTTCGTGAGAACATTAAAAATCAAACCGAACTTGGTAAACAAGTGAAGGCTATTTTAGATAAAGGCGAATTGGTGCCTGATGACTTAACCATCAGCATGATTCGAGACCGCATCTCTAAACCTGACTGCGAGTTGGGTGCCATTTTAGACGGTTTCCCTCGCACCCCAGCCCAAGCAGAAGCACTAGATGACATGTTGGCTGAGTTTAGTAGTGAAGTGAATGCAGTACCATATATCACTGCGGCAGAATCAGTGTTAGTAGAACGTGCTAGTGGACGTTGGACTTGCAAAGCACAAGGTCACATTTATCATGAGAAGTTTAATCCGCCAAAGCAAGCAGGCGTATGTGATATTGACGGTTCTGAAGTGTACCAACGTGAAGATGATAAGGCAGAAGTTGTATCAAAGCGAATTCGTGTGTACTTTGAACAAACCATGCCATTAGTTGAACACTATGAAGCGGCTGGTAAGTTAATCAAGATTGATGGGACGCAAGCGGTAGAGCAAGTTACAAAAGATTTGCTTGCGGCTTTGAAACAATAATTTGTGAGGCATCAGAGCAGGATAGAAGGCTCTGTTTTATAAAAGGTTTATAGTGAAATGTTTGACCGCCAGATAAATACAAAAACTCCTGCAGAGTTGAAGATTATGCGCGAAGCAGGGCGCATCAACGCAACAGTGCTGGCAAAAGTAAGAGAACTTTTACAACCAGGTATGACGACTGCTGACCTCAACGCGGCTGCTGAGGAAGTGCTGAAGTCATACGGATGTGTATCGCCATTCAAAGGTTATGGGCGTCCGCCGTTTCCTGCATCTATTACTGTCAGCCTCAACGATGAGATGGTGCATGGAATTCCTAACCCGAAACGAAAGTTGAAGGAAGGGGATATCGTCTCGATAGATTGCGGAACGATTCATGAGGGTTTTGTTGCGGACTCAGCATTTACCGCTGGGGTGGGAGAAATTGCTCCCGAAGCGGCAAACCTGCTCAAAGTCACGGAAGAGGCGCTTTATGTCGGCATCCAAAAGATGCGTAAAGGAAATCGCACTGGCGATGTTTCTGCGGCGATACAAAATTTTGTTGACAGCAATGGTTTGCATGTCACGCGTGAATACACGGGGCATGGTGTTGGGCGAACAATGCACGAAGGTCCGCAAGTGCCAAACATTGGTATTGCTAGAAGTGGTACATTGTTGAAGCCCGGCATGACGATTGCACTTGAGCCGATGGTGCTCATTGGGACGTTTCAAACTCGCGTCCTGCCTGACCAATGGACGGTTGTTTCTGCTGATGGCTCTTTGACGGCACATTTTGAACATACAGTTGCCGTTACCGAAGGAGAACCCCTCATCCTGACTGTCTTGTGACATCAGCGAACTCCGATAAAAGTATGGACGAATTGTTAATCGGACAGTATAATTAAGTGTTTGGCTGTGACGTGAACAGCCATAAGTTTTAGGAGATTTATTTTATGAAAGTTTCACCATCCATTCGCAAGCGCTGTGCCAAGTGTCGTATTATTCGACGCAAGGGTATTGTTTATATTATTTGCGAAAATCCAAAACACAAACAGAGACAAGGGTAGTTACCTATGGCAAGAATTGAAGGTGTTGACCTCCCGCGCAATAAGCGCACTGAAGTCGGTTTGACCTACCTTTTTGGGATTGGTCCAACTCGTGCTAGAAAAATTTTGGCTGATACCAAAGTCAGTCCTGATACGCGCATCAAAGACTTAACTGAGTCTGAAGTTGCTGCTATTCGTGACTATATTTCTAAGCACTATAAAGTTGAAGGCGATTTGCGCCGTGAAGTTCAAATGAATATTAAGCGTCTGATTGAAATCGGCTCATATCGTGGTTTACGACATCGCCGCAATTTGCCGGTCAATGGTCAACGCACAAAGACAAATGCTCGTACCCGCAAAGGTACGAAGAAAACCGTTGCGGGACGTGGTCGCCGCCGCGGTGCGAAGAAATAACCCTGCCAGCGAGGTATATAGAAAATGGCTCAGAGTGTTCGTTCCACCCGTCGCGCCACTGGCGCAAAAAAAGGGAAGCGTAATCTGTCCTACGGGCAGGTGCATGTATTTGCTTCCTTCAATAATACAATTGTTACCGTCACAGACCCGGAAGGCAATACCATTTCTTGGGGTTCTGCTGGTTCCGCTGGTTTCAAAGGCTCACGCAAAAGCACACCTTTTGCCGCCCGCCTTGCCGCAGAACAAGCAATTAAAGCCGCACAACAACTTGGCTTACAAGAAGTGGATTTGATTGTGAAAGGTCCGGGTCCAGGTCGTGAAAATGCTATTCGTGCAGTACAAGCAATGGGATTGAAAGTCCGTTCCATTTCTGATGTTACGCCTGTTCCACATAATGGTTGCCGTCCGCCCAAGAAGCGACGTGTATAAGAATGAGGTTGTTGATTTATGGCTAAATCATTAAGTCCGGTATGTAAACTTTGCCGGCGCGAAGGTGAAAAACTTTATCTCAAAGGCGGGCGTTGTTTTACCCCCAAATGCTCCTTTGAAAAACGCAGTTTCGCGCCCGGTCAACATGGTCGCACAGGCAATCGTGGTGGTGGCGGAAGTAACATGGGGCGTTCTTCCGACTTTGCCCGCCAATTGCGCGCCAAACAAAAAGCTCGTCGTGTGTATGGTGTCTTAGAACGCCAATTCCGTCGCTATTACGACACCGCAATCACACGCCGTGGTCTGACAGGTTTGAACTTGCTTCAAATCCTCGAATCACGTTTAGATAATGTTGTTTTTCGGCTCGGATATGCATCCAGCCGTGCACAAGCACGCGTTCTCGTTACACATGGTCATTTCACTGTAAATGGTCGCCGCACTGACGTGCCTTCCATGCTCCTTGGTGAAGGTGACACAGTTGCAGTCCGCGAAGGTTCTAGCAAATTAACTTACTTCAAAGACCTGAACGCCTATGCAGAAAAACGCAACGCCCCCAGCTGGCTCAACCGTGATATCAAAACATTGAGCGGTTCTGTGGCGCGTATGCCCGAACGTGTAGAAATTGACGGAACACTCGACGAACAATTAATCGTCGAATATTATTCCAGACGCTAATCCTCCAAACCGCTTCAAGTGCAGACTGGGAAACTGGTCAGCCACTTGAAGCAGAATCAAAAGGGAAAGGTGAACCGTGACTGGTATCATCACAAACATGGTAATGCCAAAAATCGAGCGCGAAGCAGAAGCTCGAAATTATGGAAAATTCGTAATTAGCCCACTCGAAGGTGGCTATGGCGTGACGCTCGGCAATGCCTTGCGCCGCGTATTGCTCTCTTCCTTAGAAGGTGTAGCAATTACCTCCGTTCGCTTTGCGGATGTTTTGCATGAATTTAGCGACATCCCCGGCGTACGTGAAGATGTCATCCAAGTCATGTTGCAGATTAAACAAATCCGCATCAAGATGGATGGTGTTGACAGCGCTCGCATGCATCTGGAAGTCAGAGGCGAAGGCACCGTCACCGCCGCAGACATCATCACTCCTGCTGAAATTGAGATAGTCAACCCAGATACTTATCTCTTTACAGTGGATAACCCCAAGACCAAACTCGACGTTGAATTTGTCGTTGAACGTGGTCGCGGATATTCACCAGCTAACGAACGTTCCGGACACATGCCCATTGGTGAATTGCCAGTGGATGCAATCTTCAGCCCGGTCAAACGCGTAAACTGGGAAGTGGCTTCTGCTCGTGTTGGGCAAAGCACAAACTTTGACAAATTAATTTTAGAAATTTGGACAGACGGCACAGTATCTCCTGAACGTGCTTTGAGTTCTTCTGCCCGTATTCTCATTGACCACTTGCGCTATGTTGCTGGTATCAATGAAGAAATGTTGACTGTTGCAGTCGAACGCAGCGAAACTTCAGGAAGTCGCTTAAGCAGTGAATTGGCAGATACCCCCGTCGAAGCCCTAGACCTTTCTGTACGCGTCTTCAATTCATTGAAGCGTACAGGCATCACCACAGTGGGTGATGTGCTTGAACTCCTTGAAAAAGGCGAAAGCGCGGTCATGTCCATTCGCAATTTTGGCGAAAAGAGTTTAGATGAACTCCGCGACAAAATGCGCGAAAAGGGCTATATGAAAGACCAATCATCGGAGAGTTAAGAAATGCGACATTCAGTAGCAGGTTACAGATTAGGACGTACAAAGAGCGCACGTATTGCTCTGCGTCGCAACCTAATTAAACAATTATTTACACACGAGCGGATTCAAACCACCAAAGCCAAAGCCGCGGCAGTACGCGGTGAAGCCGAAAAGTTGATTACGCTTGCCAAGAAAAGCGCAGACGGTGCTGCTGACGAGAAAGTAAATGCTCGCCGTTTGGCAGTTTCAAAACTTGGTGATAATCAAATCATCAAGCGTTTGTTTGATGAAATTGCACCACGCTTCGCCACTCGTAATGGTGGCTATACCCGTGTTATCAAACTTGGTCCACGCCTCGGCGATGCGGCTGAGATGGTAGTGCTTGAGTTAGTAGAAGAATAGAAAGAAAGTGATTAGCCAAGTGCTAAAGGCTAATTGCTAAAATGGTACGTTACCAAATCATCCTTGCTTATGATGGCTCCAATTTTGTTGGTAGCCAAAAGCAAGCAAACTCTCGAACGGTGCAAGGCGAGCTAGAAAAAGCTTTGCAACAAATCGGTTGGACTGGCACAAGCGTTTTGATGGCTGGCAGAACCGATACAGGAGTTCATGCGAGTGGACAAGTTGCCGCATTTGACTTTGACGAGTGGAAATATTCCACAGAAAAGTTACTGCAAGCAATGAACGCGAAATTACCGCATGACCTAGTTGTAAAAAAAATGCGAGTGACAAATTCAGAGTTTCACCCGCGTTTTGATGCAACATCACGAACTTATCGTTATAGATTGTTTTGTGAAAAAGTTCGTGACCCTTTGAGAGAAAAATTTGAGTGGCATGTTAGAACATCTTTTGATGGAGATGCCCTCAAAGAAAGTGCAAGTCTGTTTCTCGGTACACATGATTTTTCTTCTTTTGGTTCAAAGACGACTGAAAACGGAACGACCGTAAGAACAGTGACGAAGTCTGAATGGAAGAAAAAGCCGAAAAACGAGTGGCAGTTTGAAGTGTCGGCAGATGCGTTTTTATATCGAATGGTAAGAAGAATGGTGTTTGTTCAAGTGTCGCTGGCGCAAGGAAAATGTTTGCTGAAAGATGTCGAACAGGCTTTATTAAAAAAACAAGTGAAACTTCCATCAGGGCTTGCACCTGCACATGGGTTAACGCTGATAGAAGTAAAGTATTGAAAGAATTTAGAAAACGGAGAGATGAACGTGCAACAAAAGACTTATTATCCGAAAGCCGCTGAAATAACGCGCGACTGGGTTGTGATTGATGCCGAAGGGCAAAACCTTGGGCGTCTTGCCACACGAGTGGCACACCTATTACTTGGCAAACACAAACCAACTTTTACCCCTGGTGTTGAAATGGGTGATTTTGTTGTGATTGTGAACACTGAAAAAGTGAGTGTGACTGGTACAAAAACAGAATCACGCCTCACTTCAAAAATGTATCATCACCACTCTGGCTACCCTGGTGGTTTGAAAAGCATTTCATTGCGCGACCAACTCGCTACACATCCAGACCGTGCATTGCGCGATGCTGTGTGGGGCATGTTGCCACACAACAAAATGGGACGTGCTGTGTTGAAGCGTTTGAAAATTTACGCGGGACCAAATCACCCGCATGGCACTCAAATTAAGAAAGCAGAATAAGAGGTAAGTGAATATGGCTCAATA
>DQGV01000492.1 GCA_003524705.1 Anaerolineae bacterium
GAATTGTTATTTTATAGTACGATTGTCACCATGCAATTTCATGAAGCACTTTCCAAACTTCCAAAACCATCTGCTCAAAGAATCGCCTTGCGTGTTTCTGCTGAAGCAGAAAAAATTATTCGGCAGGGGCATCCTTGGGTTTTCGATCAATCTATCATTGAGCAAAGTCATCGTAGTGTGCCTGGCGAGTTGGCTGTTATTTTCGATTCAAAACGAAAATTTCTCGCCATCGGTTTATATGACCCAACATCTCCAATTCGTGTGCGCGTTTTACAAAAAGGAAAACCTGCCACCATTGATTCAACTTGGTTTCATGAAAAAATAAAAACAGCCATTGATTTACGAAAGCCGTTGAACAATAAAAATACAAATGCATACAGACTCATACACGGAGAAAATGATGGCTTGCCGGGTTTGGTCATTGACCGTTATGCACAAACACTCGTCATCAAACTTTACACACCTGCTTGGGTTCCACATCTGCAAGATATTTGCTCTGCATTAAATTCATTTCAACATTTGATATTAAGACTCAGTCGCTCGCTTAACAAACAGACAAAATATTTGCATGGCTTAACCGATGGCATGACTCTCACGCCTCACCCTAGCCCCAACTTGATTCTGTTCAAAGAAAATGGTCTCACCTTTGAATGTGACCCAATCAACGGGCAAAAGACCGGCTTCTTTTTAGATCAACGTGAGAATCGTGAGCGTGTTAAAAAATTATCCAAAGATAAATCGGTATTGAATGTATTTTCATACACAGGTGGCTTTTCTCTTTATGCCGCAGATGGTGGCGCGAAAGAAGTCGTCAGTGTAGATTTTAGTATGCCTGCCACACAAGCGACTTTGAGAAACATTGAACATAATCTGCATCTTCCAAATGTAAAAGCAGCAAAATTTGAAACCATTGCCAAAGATGCGTTTGAAGTGTTAACTGAAATGAAAGAAAATAATCGCAAATTTGATATTGTGATTCTTGACCCGCCGATGTTTGCACAAAATCAATCTCAAATTGAAACGGCATTATCTGCATATCGAAAGCTTACTCAGCTTGGATTAAATGTCTTAAAGCCAAACGGAATTCTTGTGCAAGCATCTTGCTCCAGCCGAGTAGATGCCGAAAGTTTTTTTGAAACAGTTCACAGGTCAGCAAAAGAAGCGGGTCGACCGCTTAAAGAAATTGAAAGAACAGGTCATGCGTTAGATCATCCAATTACTTTCAAAGAAGGTGCATATCTCAAATGTTTGTTTGCGGTTGCGCCTTGAGCGTGGTAAAAATAGATATGTCAAAAATAAAAATTACAAACTCAATCGTCTCTGTGCAATGGCTGAAAGAAAATTTTTCTGCTGAAAACTTAATCATTCTCGATGCTAGCATGAAACCTGTTACCAATGTTGGTGACGCGATTGCCGAAACCTATATCCCAAATTCGTTGCGTTTTGATTTTGATAATGACATCAAAGATATGAACACGTCGCTCCCACACATGATGCCCACGCCAGAATTTTTTCAAGATGAAGTTCAAAAACTTGGCATCAACAAAGATAGTGCGATTGTTGTGTATGACAATGTAAATATTTATGCCAGCCCGCGTGCGTGGTGGATGTTCCGCGCGATGGGGCATGAAAACGTGGCTGTGTTAGATGGAGGTTTGCCCGCATGGATTTCGGCTGGATATGAAACCGCTTCGACTCTTAAGGGGAAACCTGATTCACGTGGTGATTTTTTATCTAATCCCCAACCTGATTCATTTATAGACTCAAGTTATGTGTTGAAAGCGATTCATAATCCGCAACTCACTATCTTCGATGCTCGGGCAGAGGGAAGATTCAAAGGTGTAGACCCAGAACCACGTCCAAACATGAAGCGCGGACATATCCCCAATTCAGTAAACATCCCGTTTGCATCCGTACTTGAAAATGGAAAAATAAAATCAAAATCTGATTTGCAAAATATATTTGAAAAACATAAAAACAATAAAATGGTTTTTTATTGCGGTACCGGAGTTACGGCTTGTATTTTGACTTTAGCGGCAGACCAAGCTGGGCACAAAAATTTTTCTGTCTATGATGGTTCATGGGCAGAGTGGGGTATGGAAAAAGAAAATTATCCAATAGAGAAATGAAAACCATCTCACTTAACCAACCCATTGCTCACGGACATACAGCCGATGTGTATGCTTGGGAAGATGGTTATGTGCTAAAACTTTTTCATCATTGGTTTCCACCCGAAGATGTGGAATACGAATTCAAAATTGCAAAAGCAGTCTATGAAAGTGGAGTTAAGTCACCGGCTGTGAAAGAATTTGTGCAAGTTAACGAGCGCAATGGATTAGTCTATGAACGCATCTCCGGCGAAACGATGTTTGCTTTGCTGAAACGCGCGCCGTGGAAAGTGTTTCAATTCGGGAAGTTGCTTGCTCAATATCATTTTCAAATGCACGCCTGTGAATTCAATGCCGAAGTCCCTGAGCAAAAACAAAAGATTCAAAACAAAATCAAACGGGCTGATGCTTTGCCTGTGTATCTCAAACCGAAGTTATTAAATGCTTTAGAGCCATTGCCCACTGGAAATAAAGTTTGCCATGGTGATTTTCATCCAGATAATATATTGATGAATGGAAATGACTCAATCGTCATTGATTGGATTGATGCGTCAAAAGGCAATCCGCTGGCAGATGTAGCACGAACTACAGTGCTTGCTTTGGGCTCAGCATCAACACTAAAACTTGGCATGAAATTATTTATCAAACTATTTCATGCTGTTTATTTGAAAGAATATTTTCGTTTATCTCCAAACGGAAAAGAAGAATATCAAAAATGGATTCCAATTGTGGCAGGTGCACGAATCAGTGAAAATATTACTGAATTAGATAATTGGCTGGTCAAAGAGGCTAAGAAGGTAGAAAAATAGATGGGCTCTCAGAGCAGTCATTCTGCAATTGAATGCTATAATGATTTTTATTCGATTACTTTACAGAAAGGATTTTCATGCCAACCCCAAATTATAAATATGAAAAACGTCAAAAAGAAATTGCAAAGAAAAAGAAGAATGAGGAAAAACTAAGACGCAAACAGGAAAAGAAAAGTGAAGAGCTCGTAGTCACTCCGCAGGAAGTAAAAGATGAAAAGAAAGAAGAACCAAAAGAAGGCTGATTTATAAAAGAGACCAAACTTATAAA
>DQGV01000231.1:0-12741 GCA_003524705.1 Anaerolineae bacterium
AGCGGCACGCATGTGTGTGCCGCCGATATCAACTGCGAGGATGGTTGCCATGCGCCAGATTATACCAATTGTCACCCTGAGCCTGCGACGTGTGCCACAACGTGGTAAGGGTCTCTACGATAATCTCAGAGATTCTTCGCCGCAAGAAAAAGAACGCGGCTCAGAATGACATACCGCTTATGGTTCCCAAACAAAATGAGATAATGCCGCGATGTAAGGCTTTCCAGCGATCACATCCATACCGACTGCCCAAGTTTGCCAATCTAAATAGCCAAACTCTTCTGTGCCGGGGAAATAAACTGAATAATAATTCATACCCTCATATCCCCATTCAGGGAAATACGTCACACCACCTGTTTGGATTTGGTTACAAACAACCAAAGAAGCAGGTGTAAATACTTGTGCTAGAGACGGCAAAATAATTTCTTGAAATGAACCTTTGGTCACTTCACCACTTCCGAATGAAGTGCCCCAGTCTGCTTCAAATGTGGTTTCAAAAACAAATTTAGCATGTTCAACATCATAATTAATCACATTGCCATCACGATAATAGCGAACGTCCATGCCGTAAGATGGGGAAACAAGAGAAGCCAATAATTCACCATCTTTGTTTGCAATGGCTTGACTCAATGTGTTGATTAATTCCGAACCACGAATGTCAGCACAAAAATCAGGTGGTGAGGTTGGGAATGGCGTTTGTGTCGGTGAAAGCGTGTTGACAATTGTTGGGGTTAAAGTAAAAGTTGCGGGTAATGTAGCAGTTGGAATTTGAGTCGGAGGCTGAGGAGCATCTATGGGAGGTGTACAAGCGAGTAATGTCAAACAAATTAATAGCAAAAAACTTTTCTTCATTCTTATCCTTTCAACAAAAAACTGGCTTTTCAGCCAGTAGGGGCGACTCGCCTATATTATAAAAGGGTGCAATGACAATACCGAAGAGTCGCCCTTACAAACTACTTTGTATCTTCTGCCATTTTATTAGCAACTTTTTTTATAATTTCTGCCACGCCACTAACTGGATTTTTCAATGTTTCTATAGCAACATCTACAATGTCTGGTGCCATGCTTTTGAGAACTCGAAATTTCCTTTCAAGAAAAGACTCATCAGGTTGTTTAGATTCCAATGCAGTTTTTACTTCTGCTAGTTCCGCTTTAACAACTTCTTTATTGGATGAAGTTATATTTGGACTCTCATCAACTTTTTGATAAATTGTTTGAAACAAAGGTGTGAGATTAATCGTTTGATTCGTCACAATATTGTTATTCCCTTGCACAACATTGCTTCCAGTCACATTGCCACCAATCACAATGCTTCCATTTCCAGAATTCAAACTACTTTTCTTTTTGTTTGCCATATCTCCTCCAATCGTTGACTTACTGATTACTGTTCACTGATTACTTTTTTTATCTTTCGGTGCAATCACCACGCGAAAACCTAAATCATCATTAAACATCAACGGGATAGACCAATTACAAAACGAAGCGCGTGCAAACCAATGATACCCAATCCACGAACCACCACGCACAATCCGATATTTCTTTTCATCATCATACCACGAGCGCGTCCACTCCCAAGCATTGCCACTCATATCCCAGGCGTCTTCGGGGCTAGCACCCTGCGGAAAAGTACATACAGCAGTTGTCCCCCCAAGCCCTGAACCGGTGGCGTCACTATCCCAAGTATTGGCGGCTGTTTTATTAAATCCATCACCCCAAGGATATTCTCTACCATCAACACCACGTGCGGCACGTTCCCATTCTTCATCACGCGGCAAACGAATTTCATATCCTTCTGGTATTGCTACAATTTTTTTCGAGAGCCAATTGCAATAGGCTTCGGCTTCATACCAACACACCCCCACCACTGGCACAATCGGATTACTCAATTCAATGTTATGCCAATAATGTGGCATGTTGCGTTTTGCAATCGGACGATGTTCTAACCAATCACGTTCTACATCTTGTAAAGTACGCGCATCATATTTGCCTGTGCGCCACTCCCAACCAACCTCACTCCAATATTCTTTTATCTTATAACCATCTTCTTTGACGAAGCGTGCAAATTGAATATTAGTAACAGGATATTTGGCAATAAAATATGAATACGGAATTTCTTTCGCTTCTTTCTTAACGCCAACCTGATACACACCTTCAGCCACTTCTACAAACCGATCTAAGTCGCCGGGTCTCCAGCCGAGTCTTCCAAGCAATAAACCGGCATGTCTTCTTAACTCTGAACGAATGGAAGCATCTTGCATGGTTTCGATTAATGCTTGAATTACTTTTTCTCTACTTGGTAATGGAACACCACCGGGCCAAGTATCTAAGACAGCATCACCGGCTAGTACAACTGCTTCACCAGCAGGACCGGGTTTTTCTTTAACCAACGCTTCAACAACTTCACCAGCAATCTTCGGCAATTGCTGACGAATGCCTAAGTAACCAATCGTTAATAAAGTCACTTCGCGCCAGGCTTGTTCACCTACATGAGCAGATAAAGTTTCAATAATCGGTTTTGAATCGCCTTGACCTTTCAAGGCAAGTGCAACTGCCGCTAAATATTCTTCAAAGGTTAAGTGAATAAAACCATATTCAGCAGGTCCACGTTCAAGTAATAAGGCGGCGTGTTCACGCACATCTTGCAAAAATTGGCGCGCGGCTTGATGGGGTGAAACATCACCACGTTCATGAAAAAGTTCCTCCAATTTGCGACGCATATCTTCACGACCCACCAATCCAACGCCGGGGCTAACTTCATGCATCCACAATGCCAAAGGCGCAAGAATGCGGACAGTTTGTATTTCATCAATATCTCGTCCGGGCGCACGTCCGCTTAAACTACGTGCGCGATTCCACGTGGAAAGTAATGTATTTACATATTGGTCATACAACTGCACACGTCGTTCGGGCAACGTCACACCCTGACGTTTCATCAAAGCAAGAATCGTCAATAACAAAGGTGTTGATGCCAATTGACGTACGCCGGGGTTTTGATGAATCGCATCTATTAATTCACGGCGTTCAGTCTCTGCATCTGAATATGCAATGGAGGTATTGCCTTGGGCTTGTTTTTCTAAAGCACTCGTCCAATGATTGATAAATTCTTCAATTTCATCATCTTCAAAATCTACAATGGTACATTCTGCCAAATCTTCGGCAGATGGACGCACTGCTCGATACCCGACCACACGGCTGGTGATGACAAATTTATTGCCTTGGCGGTGATGAAATGAATAAAAATCTAAAACGCGTTCAACAACTGTATTGCGAATATTGAGGTCACGAACTTCATCAAGACCATCTAATAAAATCAATGCTCGCCCAACTTTAAGGGCTTCGGTGAGCATATCACTGACGGGAAGATTCGCGCCAATACCTTCAAAATATTCGGCAATAAAATCATCCAATGCAATGTCTCGTGATTGTAAAGCGTTGGCGTATCCTGCTAATGGAAGCAGAATCGGTAAATAATTATCCAAGCCGATTTCTGCGCCTTCGCCACGTGCTAGTTTGATGGCTAAATATTTGACGAACGTTGTTTTGCCGGCGCCGGGGTCACCTAGCACCACCATGCCTGCATGGCTTTTTAATACAGCAATTAATGGGACAGGGTCGCCAAAATGTAAAACTTCTTGTTCATGGTCGGTGATGTCTCGCCCGGCAAGACTCAAATCTCGCTTCCATGTATCCCCTTCTGGCAACTCCATGCGGGCTTTGAGTGGAACGTATAAATCGAGCAGTTTTAGTTTTAATGGAATCCTATCTGCGACCCCCATGCCTTTCATGTTGAGATAGTAATGCCGGTCGGCAAGATAACTCAAGTAAGCGGCTGTGGCTTGGTTAATCATCTCCGCGGGCAGAGCAGGTTTCAAGTCACGCCAGAAGCGTTCTGCTAATACAATCGTCTGACCATGAATAATGGCACTATCTGTCACTGAACCGGCGACGGCGATGCTATCTTCCCCTGTTTGGATTTCTTGTAGAGGTTTGGTTTGTCTCGTTGGTTGCTTTGTAGAGGGCTTTTTGTCTGCCATGCCAACCTTGCCTTTCTTTCAAGGGCAGTATACAGGTTTTTGGTTGGTGGCAGGTTTACTGTATTGAAAGGTAGGGAAATGTAATTAAAAAAAGCCCAAATTTTGAGGTTTTTGCTAAAAAAACGCCGTCGAGGACGGCGGCTAAGCTTCTCCAAAAGCGATGACGACAATGTGCTGGTTGAGGAATTTGGGTTTTGAGTTCTCGTCGGCAGTGGTCACTTGCCCAAGTGTGTAGCCCCCGGCAATAGGGACGTTTTCACCAAGAATTTCTTGTATGGCGGTAATTTCTGCGCCGGGCTGGGCTTTGAGGAGCATTTGCCAGGCCACGTCTACCAGCACAAGCACGAGGGCGGGTTTTGAATCACCAAGTTGGCGTATGGCTTGTTGAGCGGCATTGCGGGCGGCGGTTTCACAAGCGGCGCGACTACCAACGAGGAGATAAGCATCAATGCCATCTCGAATGGCGGCATTCATACGGAAACTTCCATCCGCTTCAACCCTAATAGGGGCGCGGACTACTAAACCCTCATTTTGTTCTACACCCAAAGGATATAAACGAGCCAAATAACTTAATGGTGGGAATGCCCAATCACGAGCAGGGTAGCCAAACAGGCTGGCATAAGATTCTGAAGCGGGTCTGCCATCTAAAGTTCGTAACCAAAACCCACGTGAGCGTGTGACTCTTAATTGGCTTCCTACCGGGTCCCAGCCATGGTCTGTGCCGACGCCAATTTTTATGTT
Source organism: Anaerolineae bacterium (assembly GCA_003524705.1). The sequence goes on from DQGV01000231.1 coordinate 4,776, forward strand.
GCCACGTAAAAGCGCGGCGACCAATCCGCCGGTGCCGGTTTGATTGCCAGTAATTTGATAGGTATTGCCGGTGTGTAAATCTCCGCTAGAAAGCGCGCCAATGATGTTTAAGTCTGTAGAAATGGCGTTGCAAAATTGTTCGGCATCACCATTGAATCCATCTGCGAAAAATAAAACCGATTGCCGTTCTGCCCGCGCTGAAACATGCGTCTCTATTTTTGAAGCGGTTTCACGTCCAGATTGGGCGTAGCCGGGAAGCCACATCGTTTCGCTTTGAAAATCTCCGCTTAGCAATGCCACTACAACAGAATGTGGATGTTGACCTTGATGAGTCAGCCCGGCTGGTGAACTATAACCAATCATAGGTGTATCACCCACCAAACTAGAAACACCATTTAACACTTCACGCGGTTGATATTGATGTGAAGAAATGACAATGGCTAAAGTAGGCGCATTTGCCCCTAACCGATTCAAGGCTTGATGTGTAGCCTGAAGTCCGGCTTCACGACCATCTAATGCTTGTGCAGAACCAACCGATGCAAGAATTGCCATGTTGGTTAACCTTCTGCCACTGGAACAGTGAAATGGAAAGTCGTACCTTGACGATATTCACTTTCAAACCAAATTTTGCCGCCTTGCATTTCAACCAAACTTTTGGTGATGTTCAAACCTAAACCGGTGCCGGGTGCTTCTCTTGCTTTGGGGTCATCTGAGCGGAAGAATTTTTGGAAAATCTTTTGTTGGTCTTCAAGCGTCATACCAATACCGCTATCTTTGACCCATAAATGAATCACACGTGGTGCGCCATCTAAATCCCATTGATTCGGAGTTTCTTCCACGCCGACTTGCACAATGCCCTCTTCTGGTGTGTATTTATGAGCATTGCTTACTAAATTAGTCAACACCTGTGCCACACGCGTTCTATCTGCCCACATCGGCGGTAAACCACTTGGAATCAAAAGTTCAAGCTTTTGTTTTTTATCTTCTAATTGGCGTGTAAATGTACGAATGACTTCATCTACTAAATCAGCTGGGTCTGTAGCCTTATATTCCAAACGCAAACGACCCGCTTCAATTTTAGAATTATCGTTTAAGTCTGAAACCAAAGTAGACATACGCTCTACATTTGATTTAATCGTTGTCAAGAAATTTCCTTGCATATCATTCACTTGCCCTACTGCCCCAGCCGCAAGCAAATCGGTATACCCTTTGATAGATGTCATTGGGTTTTTCAATTCATGCGCCACAAACGAAACGAAATCACTCTTAGCTAAATTAGCACGTTGCACTTCACCATACAATTGCGCGTTGGAAATAGCAATAGCGGCATGGTCGGTCAGACGAGTGAGAAAATCAATATCTACTTGTGTATCGCTCATGCTTTCCAAATATAACAAGCCAATCACAGTGGCTTCACGACGAATCGGAATCACCATCTGTACATGCGATGCCACTAAAAATTTATGCTTTGATGAATCAACCGCCTCTTGCTGAGGGACACCTGTTTCAAGCGCGGTGAGCATAGCTGGCAATTCAACTTTCATCAGCATATCCGGCAAGTTTTGCATTTGCTCATCCAAACCTTGATGCGCCATAACGCGCAGTTTATCTTCTTCTAAAATACCAATCAAACCGGCTTCCGCACTAGATTGTCTCAATGCCCAATCTAATGTGATGCGCATAGCACGGTCCATTTCGAGGCTGGCATTTAACTCACGGTCAATACGTTGCATGATAGAAAGTTCTTCAACACGACTTGCCAATTCTTGGTCGGTCAATGTATATAAACGTGCGTTTTCAATCGCCACCGCCGCCTGACCTGCAAACGCGTTTAATAATGTTTCATCATTTTGTACAAAGGGCAAACCATCACGGCGATTGATGACTTCAATTACACCAATCACACGGTCTTTGACCTGTAGCGGCACAGCCATCAACGAACGGCTGACGAAACCAGTTTGCTGATCTATGCCTGTAAAACGTGACTTTGAATTTTGATCTTCGTTTTCAATGACAGCATTACGCGTCTGCACAGCTCGCCCCACAATCCCTGTTCCGGGTGGCAGACGTTTCCCAATTAAGTTTGTGGCAACAGGTCCCACCGTCACACGAAAGACCAATTCATCTGTTTCTTCATCTACCAAGAACAAACTGCCTGCTTCACAATTCAAAATGCCGACAGCATTTTCAAGAATATTCTGCAATAGCGGATTTAATTCCAATGTAGAAGTTAATTGGCGCGTAATTTCATTCAACGTAGAAAGTTGACGAGCACGTTGTTCGGTTTCTTCCAACAAACGTGCTTTCACAATTGCACCTGCAGTTTGATCTGCAATCGCTTGCAATAATTCTAGTTGACCCCGTGTGTATGAAATCGAGCCATCACGACTGCCAATGCTCAATGTGCCAATCGTTGCCGCACCTGCATTTAATGGCACGCCCATCCATGCAAAAACATTTTCAAGTGCGGGTGTATGCCCGCGTGCCTGACATTCACGCACATAATCTTGTGTCATAATGGGTCGGCTCTTGCGGATGACATCCGGGCTTAAGCCTGTGTTTGCTGAGAAAGGTTGATTCTCGCGTTCTTCAATTCTTTCGTTATTTTCCAAACAAAAGCCATAATAGTAATAATCACTGTCTTTGTTATGTAATGTAATATGAAAATGTGAAGTTGGGATAATTTGTGCCGTTTGAGCATAAATCAATTCAAGCACATCATCAAACGTGAGTGTAACGTTTACACCTTTGGATACACGCGTGAGCGCGTTCATTTCTTGAATACGACGTTCCAATGTAGAAACCGTCTGTACACGTTCAATGGCAACGGAGGCTTGGTCACAAATATTTTCGAGGAAGCGTAAATCGCGTGGCGTGTATGGTTGACCCGTTAAGCGCGGTCCCAATGCTAACCAGCCGTTGAGTCTTTCTTTGCCGGGCAACACAATAAATAATCTGGCACCTAACAACGCCAAACGAGATTGTTCTGATTGTAATTCTGAGGGCAAAACAGAAGTGTTATCTAAATACAAAGGCAAACGTTCTTTTGTAAAATAATTGACTAATGGACTTGTGGAAGTAAAACGAATGTCACTCGTGGGGCGACGGTCTTCGCCGGGCAGGGCAGAGAAAAAGTCGTTGAGGGAATCGTATGTGTAAATGTGGATTCGGCTTGGCGTCAGGGTTGAAGCGATTTGGTCACGCATGTTGACGCCGATGGTTTCTAAATCTAAAGCGGTAGTTAATTTGCGCGAAAAATCTTCCAACTGTTCTGTAAACACACGCGAGCCGCGGAAGAAAATCGTATCCACTAAATTTTGTAAGCGTGTGCGAATGGGTTCGAGAATGACTGCAATCACAAAAAGCCCAAGCCCAACATAAATTGGGCTATTGGAAGGAAGATTACTGCCAAACAATAAACCTGCACCTGCCACTACAAGTGCATACCCAAGTGTGACAAGAATCGAAAGCAAGATATACATCACACCACGGCGCACCAATTCATCTGTCCGCAAAAAGCGGAAACGTAAAATGGTATAGCCAATGGCTAATGGGAAAATTACGAGAGGCAAGAAAAGATAGGGTGAAAAATTGACTGGACCTAAAAATCCTGCGGCTAACCAAATGCCTACTGGAACAAAAGCAATCAATGCACCTAATAAAATTGTGCGTGCTTGAGTTTTAATGACTGGTGATTGCGCATTGAGAGCATGATAAACATTAAATGAAATATAAAATAAAATACATAAAGCATTAAAGCCATAAATCAAACGCCAATTGTTAAAGTATGCAATCGGCTGATTAAAATTAAACAAATTGGGAAAAGCCGCTACAGCCAAAATTGCGCCAATCAAAATCCCAACCCAACGCAGGTAAGGGCGATTAAACACCAAGCGCGACTCAACCGGGAAAACCAAAGCCAATGCAACTAACCCACCACCAGTTAATCCCAGTGAAAGCGTCCAGATATAAGTAAATTCATGCGTAGTAGCAATGTTGAAATAGGCACCCGTAACAATTGCTAAAGACGAAGTAAATAATGAAAAAGCACGCCCAGCCGCTTCGGTACGGCGGAAGCCAAAAATCCACAGACTGGTCATCAAAAAGATGGCGCTTAAAATTGAAGGAAAATAAAAATAAACTGTACGCCCCGACTCAGGAAACGCATACAAAGTAACATCAAACGTGCGCGTTTGCCCTTCTGCTGTTAAGACACTCACGGTTACGGTCTCTCCAGCAAAGCGCGTCTGCAAAATATTCTGTACATCGCCTGAACTTCTAACAGGCGTATCATTAATCGCAAGCAATTGGTCACCCGATTTAACTTCGCGTGCCAACGCCCAAGCAGGGTCTGGTGTGCTCGGTTTGGTATCGTTGAATATCATTGTGTGTTCATAAAACACACCTAAAAACGGGGTTTGCAACCAGCCACTAGCATAAATTAACCCCAAGCCAAAAACTACCACCGCCAATGCCTGATACGCGAACACCACCCATTGCAAAACACGGTTTAGCAAATCACTAGAACGCTGAACACTCAGCCCAGCCCCACGTACATCTTGAACTAACATGACCTAAATTTTACTCCACAACCCCCCGCCGAGTATATGGTACTTTCATAACAAAGCCGTAAGGTGGATGAAGTGCTTCGCCTCTTGCTTAGGGGAAAGTTGGTTCTGTTTACCTCAATGTTTTTCTACTATTTCAACAATGCCTCATACACCGACTCAGGTATCTCGGAAACATTGTAGATATAGATATACTCAATGCCATTAATTTCAATCGTCTTTTCAGGGGTGACATTTTCAAAAGCAGTAAACAGTTTTTCGGTTTCAGGTTGTTGATTTCTTATCACTGGATACAAAACCATATAATCTGATGATTTTGTTTCTTCTACAATTTGCTCGTAAGATTCATCTACCAAATATACACGTTTGAAGACCAATGTATCACCAGGAAACATATATGAAAATGTCCCCATGCCGTTATACACATAAACTTGCATCTCTTCTGCATTCGGCTTAGCAGATAAATACTCCACTGCGAGATTGTATCCTTCGCCATAGCCTAAAGTCGCTGCGCGGTTTGCAAATGGATTCTTGTATGTGAAATAATAAGGCGCATACGGAAGCCCAAACCCGATTTGAACAAAAACAAGAGCAACTACGAAAATCATACTTGCAGAAATGCGTTTCAAAATTTGCCCTTTGTTTTGAGCAAGCATCCAGATAAATCCCCAGCCAATGCCTGCAATGATATCAAATGTTACAAAGCTGTTCATAATGTAATGGGCATGATTCCGCCCTTGCGCCAAGCCGAACATCAAAATAAATAAACTACCCAAAATCAAAAGATAAACGATAAGAGATTTTGCAATCTTTATATTTTCTTCTTTATGTTTTGAAAAGAAAAGAAAGCCGGCAAAAATCACCCCGAGCCACGTAACAAATGTTGTGCCAGAAAACCAATACTTCAAGTAAAGTAAAACACCATCAGAACGATTATCAAGGCTAAAGTTTGCAGGTTCTAATTCTTCTGTCACATCTAGTCGCCCACCTTGAAATGCATAACTAAAGGCATTGCCATATACTTCCGAAAGCATTTTGCCGGGCGCTACCCACATACCAGGCCAGAGGATGACATAAATCAAAGCGGCGGAGGCAAGCCAAATGCCAAAGGTTTTTGTAACATGTAGAAACTTGGTCTGAAGCGGATTTTCATCTTTTTTAATTAATTGAATCAAAAGCATCAACCCAATAACGCCAATCAAAACAATGGATGAAGATTTGGTTAATTGTGCTAACCCAAAGCTTGCTCCAGAAATGAGTAAATAAAATATTTTTTTATCTTTGTTAAGATAGGCGTGTATTCCTAAAAATGAAGTCAAGACGAATATCGCTAACATGCCTTCGTGATTAAATAAACGAGCATGACCCAGAAAAAACGGAGCAAGCATTGCCAATGATACAGATAGAAATGCAATCGAATGACCAACGATTAATTGCAAAAAATAAAATGCGATGATTGCAAAGAAAAGAATCACAGCCGTTTGAACATAACGACCATTGCGCAAAATCGTTAAAACATTTTTGTCTTGCTCGCGTAAAAATTCTTCGTAATTGGTTTTGCGAACATCAAAATATCCCTGACCAAAACCACGATATTCAGGAAAATATGAAAGCATTCCCGCAGTCACCATCCATGTGGTTGTAACGGCGGGATGATAATCGTAAAGAGTATTTTCAAAATCACGATGCGTGAGGGCGTAATAATAATTAGAACCAGAAATCATCCACCATGGTTCATCAATGGTGATGGTTTGGTCATTTTGGATAACATGCGAAGGAGTGATAACGACCAATAAAAGAAGTGCAAATATCCATGTGCGCCGCTGGATTCTTTTCGTCATAAATCTGCTAGTGCCTCAAAAATTTCTGGCGGAAAAGAATCAACTGCATAGACTTGCACATATTTGTAACCATACATCCACACTTCGTAAATTGGTTCTTGAGTAGAGATAATATCTAAATATGGATGATATTTTGGTAATTGAATTTGGTTGGCATAATACACCACCAAATAATCTGCTGAGGTTAAATAATTTAATAAATCTTCGTTATGGTTGCCATCTATGTAATATGGACGAAAGGCTGTGGTTTCGCCGGGGAAAAAGTAAGAGAAACATCCGCGCGGATAATAGACGAAGGCTGTCGCTTCTTCTGCGCCGGGGAATTGGGCGAGATGCGCGGCGGCTTTTTCTAAGCCTTCACAATATGGAAACTGCGGATATTCGTTATACCAACCCATTGAATATAAAATCGGGTTGCGATAGGTGTAATAGTATGGGAAATATGAAAGCGCACTCCAAATTTGAATCGTAAGGATTAACGCAACTGGAGCAACTCGCCAAAAAAACTTTGTGAGGTTAAATTTTTCAATGAGCCAATGTAGAAAATGAAACCATCCAAAACCTGCCACTAGATTCAATGCTAAATAACTGGTGAGAATGTAATGCGGAGAATTTCGTCCTTGGGCAATGCCGATTAATAAAATGAAACCTGCGGCAGTGACAAGCAGAAGTGTAGTCAAAAGTTTGAAAACGCGAATCAATTCTCCACTTTTGATGAAGCGGTAAAAGAATCCAAATATTACACCAAGCCATGTCAACGGCGTGATGCGATATAACAAGATATAAAAAACATTTCTGACACCATAAAAATTAGATTCAAGATTGAAAGAGGCCACATCTAATTCTTCGGTCACTTTCAGGCGTGCACCTTGAAAGGCATAACTAAAAGCATTGCCATACACTTCATACAGCATGGTGCCGGGCGCAACCCACATACCAGGCCAGAAAATAAAATAAGCAAATACAAGAAACGCAAACCAAATCAAAAATACTTTTGTTTGATTCCAAAATGATTTCAGCCAGCCTTTTTCACGCTCTTGAATTAATTGAAACAATAACAAAATACCAATTGGTGCAAGGATAGCAATGGCTGATGATTTTGTGAGTTGTGCCAAGCCTGCTGAAATACCTGAAATTACTAAAAAGATAATTTTTTTATCTTGCACGAGATAAACCGTTAAAGATAAAACGGAAACTATCACAAACAATGCCACCATAGACTCATGGTCTAACATGCGGTTATGACCTAAAAAGAATGGGTCGAACGAAGCAAAGATAATTGCAAAGAAGGCAACCCATTTGGGAATCAGTTTTTGTAACAAGTAATAAAGAAATAAAAATAAAACCAGCAGAATAAATATTTGAATTAAACGCGCATATTCTAATAACACCAACGGGTCATATCCCTTGCCATACATAAACGGATCAAGCCGCCCTTTTTCGTAATCCAAATATCCCTGCCCAAAGCCGCGAAATTCTGGAAAGTACAAATGCATTGCCGTTGCAATAATCCACATGGTGGTTACAGCAGGTTGATATTCATAGATCGGAAGAGCA
>DQGV01000231.1:12948-13104 GCA_003524705.1 Anaerolineae bacterium
GGTTACAGCAGGTTGATATTCATAAACCGTTTTTTCAAACTCGCGTTGCCCCAACGCATAATAAAAATTTGCACCTTGGCTTAACCATGAAGGTTCATCTATAGTCACAAACGAATCAACGCCCGGCAGGCGTGGCGCAAGTAAAACGATTACCAA
>DQGV01000231.1:13293-13912 GCA_003524705.1 Anaerolineae bacterium
AAAATTAAATAAATCAAAATATTCGTGCGTTTTTCATCCATAAAAAAGATTATACCAAAGGAAGATTTTTATATTCACTGGTAGAATCACATTCAATGAAAGAAAAACTCAACCAACTTCTACAAAAACCTTTTATCATTCCTGCACTTTTTGCGTTGCTCATTTTTCTGGCTTATGGCTTGCTTGCCCCTACGCTCGGCTTTTTTTGGGATGATTTGCCCTTTGCATGGTTTCTAAAATTTTTCGGTCCCACAGATTTCATTGAAGGCTTTCGCCCATTCCGCCCATTATTAGGATATATCTTCACAGTCACTACTTCGATTTTTGGCGGACATCCTTTCACGTGGCAGATTCTTGGATTAATCATCCGCCTCATTCTTGGACTTCAAGTTTGGGTATTGCTTCGTCAAGTTTTTCCTACACACAAGCATTCTGCACTTTGGATAGCATTATTGTTTACACTTTACCCTGCCTATCAACAACAATGGGTTGCGTTGACGCATGTCAATCAAGAATTGATTCCGTTAGTTTTTCTTCTTTCCTCTTTTATCTTAACTGTCAAAATTTTAAGAAATGAAAATAGTCCAAAATATTTAATTGTAGTTGCAATTCTTTTACA
>DQGV01000308.1 GCA_003524705.1 Anaerolineae bacterium
TATTATCTGGGCTATATGCTGTATCTTTTTTTCGGGCGGGGATTAAATCAATTGTTGGTTTGTAATTTTGCAAACGAGTTTTGAGAAATTCCCCAACCCGATTTGCAACCAGCGAAGCATTTAACTCGAAGCCAGCAGGCGTTTCCAAAATGGCAACCCGTAACGGGTCAGGGATGAGGCGGGCTAGGGATTCAAAAATCCGCCCACCTGCAAGTGAAGTTTCTCCTGAACCAAGAAATGCAATTCGTCCGAGTGTCATATATTTTCGATGATGTATTTATATCACTTATTACTTTGCAAATATATTTTGATAACTTCCATAAATTCATCAGGACATTCTTCTTGTGGGACATGACCACACTGCGGAATGAGACTCAACTCCGCTTCTGGAATTTCGGTGACAATTGTTTCTAAATACCAAGTGCGAATCAAACGGTCTTCCACTCCGCCTATAATGTAAGCTTTGACTTTTAATTCAGGTAGTAAACCACGCAGTTCAGGGTAAGCAGGCGCGAAGACTAATTCATAAAATGCACGATCCCAATTTTTTATTTTCAAAATTTGTAAATGAGTCTGACGAATTTCATCGGTTAATTTTGTTTGGTCAAACCAACCTCTTTCAACAGTGCGCGGCAAACTTTCTTGATAATCACGCATAAACAACGGACCAATACGATGCATTTGTGGAGTCCACATAACTGGCAATGCCCACGTTGGGAATTGAGGATTTCTTCCGCCACCAACACCGGGCGCGACTAAAATTAATTGCTCCACTCGTTCTGGATATTCCAAAGCAAATGCAACGGCTACAGCGCCACCGGCTGAATTACCCACTAAAACTGCTTTTTCGATTCCAAATTCATCTAATAAGCTTTTCAAAATTTCAACATTGGCTTTCATGCCATACGGGTTTTCAATCCAATCTTCTGGCATGGGTCTTTCGGTTAAACCAAACGCAGGTCTGTCATACGCAATCACTCTTCCATATTGAGCGAAGTCATCCATCACTTCACGCCATGAATAAGTGCTTCCACCAAATGGATGAAGCAATATAAATGTTTTATCACCTGAACCAGATTCTTTATAATGAATATTGACATTGTTAATTTCAATGAATTTGCTATCTGAATCTATAAATTCGCTTGCATCTACTAAACCATCTAGTTCAGAGACAGGAATCAGATAAGGTCCAAATGCGGCTGTGATACAAGCAAATATTAAGAAAATTAAAAAAAACTTTTTGAATTTTTTCATGGTGTTATTCAGATAATGATTTCATAAACTCAACAGTCGCGTCTACCGTTTGAGTCCATTGTTCTTCAGGTGAAATCATTGCAATGTCATCACCTGCTTGCTCTCCATAAGAACTAAATTGAGCATGGTTGCCACCTTCGATAACAACAAATATCGCATCAAGTGGAAGTAAATCGCGTGAGTTGTTATACATTTCTAAAGAAATTAAACCATCATTATCACCATATATCAAAAGTGTTGGCATATTGTTTACTCTTAACAAATCATCCGCAGGGACAGAACCCCACAACACAGCGCCTTTGATATTCGGGTGACTCGCCGCATACGATGAAGCCGCAACACCACCAAGTGAATGTCCGCCTACGAACCAATTTTCAATTTCAGGATATTGCACTTCAATCCGTGCGGCGGCATTGACATCAAACATGGCTAAATTTAGTGGAGCAGGAGTTAATGCAACAAAATATCCATTACTTGCAATCATTTTTAATATCGGTGCATACGCGCGATAATCCACTTTGCCACCAGGGTAAAAAATAAAACCAGTTTCAGGTCGCGGATTATCAGCAGGGAAAAAAATCACAACGCCACGCTCAGCATTGACAAACACTTGCGAATCAGAATTCATAGCATTTAATGCAATTTCATCAGCGGGGTAAATATCTGTTGCCCAAAATACAAAAACAGTAGCAACAACAAGCATAGCGATTAAAAAAATCGCCAGAAACACTCTCCAATTAAATTTTTTCATTCAATTCCTATCAATAAGTTCTTTGGCTTTTTCCCAAATCACATCGAACATTTTCATGGTCAACTTTTTGGTTGATGTATTTTGTTGGCTGGGATGATAAGAGCATAGTATCCAGTTATCATTTGGTAGTTGGTAGTGTGCGCCGTGTGAAAATTTATAGGTTGAATTTTTTACACCATAAATTTTCAAAATTCGTTCAAATGCAATTCGTCCTAAACATACTATCACTTTTGGATTAATGATTTTTAATTCTGTCTCTAAATATGGCTGGCAATTATTTAATTCTTCAAGCGTAGGCTTATTATCTGGCGGTGCGCAACGACCCGATGCAGTGATATACATATTTTTTAGACGAAGCCCATCGCTTCTTGACTCAGCCTCAGCTTGATTCGCAAACCCAGCCTTAAACAATGCTGGAAATAAAAATCCACCCGAAGCATCACCTGTGAATTGTCTACCAGTTCTGTTTGAACCATGTGCGCCGGGCGCGAGCCCCACAACTAACACTTGTGCGTTTTCATCTCCAAAACCAGGGACAGGTTTTCCCCAATATTCTTCATTCATATACGCCTTGCGTTTGACTCGTGCAACTTCCTCTCGCCATTCGACA
>DQGV01000158.1:0-5842 GCA_003524705.1 Anaerolineae bacterium
GAAAGTTTACCAACGGTCAACAAGTAACAGTCGCGGTCAGACCCGAAAAACTTCGCCTCAATAATCCAGTAAATGAGGATAACAATCTTAAAGGTCATGTGGAAGAAGTTATCTATATCGGCACAGATACACATTATGGCGTGCGTTTTACTGGTGGGCATAAAGCTCGCATTCGTGAACAAAATGTGACTGTGGCACAAAAATCCTTAGCCAAAACGGGTGATGAAGTAACCATGTCGTTTACGCATACATCACCACGCATTCTTACAGAATAGGCGGAGGTTTCGATGCTTAAATTCTTCCGCGGTAAAAGTAATTGGCAACTCTTTGGGTTGCTTTCCCCCGGCGCGTTATGGATTTTGATTTTCTTTAACTTGCCGATTTTGATTGTGATGTTCATCAGTTTTGTTGAACGTGGTCGGGCAGGCGGTATTCAAATTCCGCCAGTCTACACACTTGAGAATTATTCACAACTTTTCAACGCATGTGTATCCGAATTTGCTGGACCAGAATGTGACCCATTTTTGTACATCGGCATTTTCGGAAATTCAGTCCGAATTGCATTAATTGTCACATTTTGGTGCATCATTCTTGGATACCCACTTTCATATTTCATCTCCAAACAAAAACCAGTCTGGCGTGATGCTTTGATGATTTTGGTCATCATTCCATTTTGGACTAATTTTCTTGTGCGTACCTATGCGCTCAAACAAGTGTTGGCGGCAGAAGGTTTGTTAAATTCATTCTTAATGGGAATTGGCATTATCGGTCAGCCACTTGATTTGCTCTTCAATGAATTTGCAGTGGTGGTTGGTTTAATTTATGGTTACTTGCCATTTGCTGTTTTGCCAATGTACGCTTCCATAGAAAAATTTGACCATTCATTAATGGAAGCCGCCTCAGATTTAGGCGCACCGCCTCAACGTGCATTTTGGCGAGTCATGTTACCGATGACATTGCCCGGCATATTCGCCGCCTTGGTGCTGGTGTTTGTTCCAGTGGTGGGCGCATTCATCACACCTGATATTATGGGCGGTGGAAAAGTAGAAATGATTGGCACATTGATTAATCGTCAATTTGGTGTGGCGCGTAACTGGCCCTTTGGTTCTTCCATGTCGCTTATCTTGATGTTGTTAGTTTTAATCGGTGTGATTTTCTACTTCCGTTCTAGCACAGAAGAAACACGGAGGGCGATGTGAGCACACAAACATTTCCTCCTTATCCTCGTCAAAAAGTGCGTTTAAGCACACGCATTGGTAACTGGCTTTTAGGAACAAATGCCGCTTTGGTATTTGGTTTCATTTATTTGCCCGTTATCATTTTGATTTTGTTTTCATTCAACAACACACGCTCTGTGGCAGTGTTTGGCGGGTTTTCAGCTCAATGGTATGTGACGCTTTCACAAAACACAGAATTACTCGATGCCGCCAGAAATAGTTTACTGGTTGCATTAATCACTACGATTTTTGCAACAGCCATTGGCACATTGACCGCCATTGCGATGGATAGATACCGATTCAAATTACGCACCGCATTTGATGCTAATTTGTATTTACCAATTGTGATTCCAGAAATTGTGATGGGTATTGCATTACTACTTTTCTTTAATCAAGCCCTATTCCCATTTTTGCAAAACATCTTTGGCATTCGAGCATCCACTGGGCTTCATACCATTACCATTTCTCACATCGCATTTGATATTCCATTTGTGTATGTGATTGTGCGTGCCCGTTTAGCAGATTTTGACCGCACGCTAGAAGAAGCCGCTTCTGACCTCGGGGCAGATGAGTGGAAAACCTTCAACAGAGTCACACTGCCATTGCTGATGCCCGGTATCATCGGCGGTGCTTTAATGGCATTCACTCTTTCATTAGATGATTACCTTATCACTGTATTTACAAAAGGTATTCAAGAACAAACCATGCCTTTGTATATTTACTCATTGGTGCGTAAAGGTGTTACGCCAGAAATTAATGCGTTATCTACAGCCTTATTAGTTGGTTCAATTGGATTGGTTGGGCTTTCACTTACTGCCCAAAATGGTGGACCTGTTTATACCCGCGCCATGTCTGTTGGTGCAGGGTTAGGCGTTGGGTTATATGCACTCTTCAGCCTGCCGACTTTGTTTGCTTCATTTACAGTTGGTGGTTTAATCGTCACTCTGATTTTATTAGCAGGCTTATATTCTGCGTGGCGTTCATTTAGCGGATATCGAGAAGAACTTGCTGAAACAAATCAATCGGGCAAAGTGCTCTCTGTGATTGTGCTGATTGTAGTTTTGTTAATTTCCTATCTTTCCGCTTTGATATTATTATCTCAACGATAAAGGAGGTGATAGACTCTCGACACTTAACTGCATATATATGGATAAATCAAACTAATTAATGGAGAAGAAAAGAAATGAAAAAAACGCTTATATACATCTTTGTTCTGTTGGCTGTGATGCTAGCCGCTTGTGCACCTGCCACAGGAGCAGAATCTGAAACAGGTGGCGAAACAACTGTCACCTCAGACCGATGCGGTGACGCATCTCAATTGGCAGATACAATTTATCTTTACAACTGGGTTGAATATATTGACCCAGCCATCAAAGACCAATTCTTAGCAGAATGTGGTGTTGAAGTAGTAGAAACAAACTTTGACTCGAATGAAACGCTTCTTGCTACTTTGCAAGCGGGCGGCGCGGCATATGATGTGATTGTCCCTTCTGATTACATGGTGCAAATTTTAATTTCAGAAGGTTATTTGATGGAAATTGATAAGAGCGTGGTGACCAACCTCGCTAATATGAACGAATTAAACGTCAACCAATATTTTGACCCCGAACAAAAATATACCGTGCCTTATTTATGGGGAACATCTGGTTTTGCTGTAGATACAACTGCAGTGCCAGACTATGAAGCCTCTTGGCGCATGGTGTTTGAACCAACCCCAGAAAACTGTGGAAAAATCAGCATGTTAGATGACCAACGCGAAACACTCGGCGCGGCATTGATGTATTTGGGATATTCTCTCAACTCAACCGACCCAGCTGAATTAGAAGAAGCCAAAAACTTGTTGATTGCCCAAGCCGAATGTGTGCGTGCCTATGATAGCCAAACCAATGATGACTTGCTCATCACTGGTGAAACTGTCTTTGGTCACATGTGGACGGGTGATGCGATTTTGGCAGGCTTGCCAGATTATGGTGGTCGTGATGGAATCGTGTACGTCATCCCTGAAGAAGGTTGTGTGATTTGGCAAGATAACCTTGCTGTACCCGTTGGTGCCCCCAATGCATATACAGCTATGGTGTTTATCAATTACTTACACTACCCTGAAATTGCCGCACAAAATGCAGAATTTGTAGGGTATGGCACACCGAACCAAGCCGCGAAAGAATTTATTTCTGAAGAAGTGCTTGCCGACCCCGGCATTTACCCGCCAGCCGAAGTAGAAGCCCGCTTACAATGGTTAGAAGATGTAGGTGATGCTTTACAACTCTACGACCGCATTTGGACCGAGTTCAAAGCCTCAGTAGGTAGTTAGTTAATCAAAAAGTGACAGTCACTCGAAAGTGACTGTCACTTTATTAATATGGGGTTAAAATAAGCACAAAAACACACAGAATTGTAAATAATAGTTATAAAACCATTGACATTTATACATAATCGTCATAGAATATGGGTATGGAAAGCATAATCGTCACAGAACGCCCTGAAAAACTAGATGAGATTGACCATTATATTATCCAAACGCTACAAAAGGACGGGCGTGAAGCCTTCGCACAAATTGCCGAAGACCTCAAAGTATCGCCGGGCATGATTCGCCAGCGTTACAACCGCCTTGTAGAACTTGGTTATCTCAAAGTTATCGCGGCGACCAACCCGTTGATGATGGGCAAACGCACGATGGCGATGATAGGCGTGCGCACCGACGGCAGAAAAATGCTCGAAGCCGCCAACAAAATCTCAAAGTTTGATGAAGTTGTATATGTTGTATTCGTCAGTGGTGGCTACGACATCATGCTCGAAGTTTTTTGCAAAGACCATGAAGACCTACTCAAATTCATGACCGAAAAACTTGCCAAAGTAGACGGCGTGCGCGAAACCGAATCTTTCATTTATTTGAAGATAGCCAAAGAAATTTATTTTTAGATAAAAATCCGCCTCGTTCTTGACCTGTGACCTGATTCTGCTCCGTGAAAACTTGTCTGCCTCCCAACAGAGAGGATGGCAGAGCCAATTGAAAGGATTTTATGCAAGCCCTTGTTCGTGGACTAAAACAATTCGGGGACATGATGGTAGAAGCGTACCTCATGGCATTGACAATCAATACAAAGCCAGTGCGTCAAAACAAAAAGCCAAACCGCTATTAATCATAAAAGACGGCATGAACTATCATGCCGTCTTTTTATTTATGTCAATCTAACTCGCGGACGCGGGTTATAAAACTAAATGGAGAATATGCTTGTATGAGAGTGCTACTAGTAGGAGTAGGAGGAGTAGGGGAAGCCATCGCAACATTAGCAAAATCTAGAAAGTGGATGGAGTTAATGGTCTTGGCAGATTTCAACACCAAACGTGCCGAAGAAATACAAAAAAAATTAGGGGATGCGAAGCGATTTCCAGTGGAATTTATAGATGCGAGTAAACAAGAAAGCATTGAAGCCCTTGCCAAAAAACATAATGTTGACTTAATCATGAATTCGGTAGACCCAATTTTCAACAAACAAATTTTTGACGCGGCATTTAATGTGGGCGTAATGTATATGGATATGGCAATGACTTTGTCAGAACTACATCCAACTGACCCGTATAACAAAACAGGTATCAAACTAGGGGATTATCAATTTGAAAAAGCGAAAGCATGGGAAGAAAAAGGTTTACTGGCATTAGTTGGCTTTGGTGTAGAACCCGGCATGGCGGATGTGTTTGCAAAATATGCCGCAGATTATCTATTTGATGAGATTGATGAAATCGGTGTCCGTGATGGAAACAATATTACGATTGAAGGTTATAAATTTGCACCGACATTTTCAATTTGGACAACCATTGAAGAATGTTTAAATCCACCTGTGATTTATGAAAAAGATAAAGGCTGGTTTACGACTCAACCATTCTCTGAACCCGAGATATTTGAATTCCCAGAAGGCATTGGCAAAGTGGAAGTGGTCAATGTGGAGCATGAAGAAGTGTTATTAGTTCCGCGTTGGATTAAGAATGCCAAACGAGTCACATTCAAATATGGATTAGGCGATGAATTTATGGATGTGTTGAAAACATTAAATAAATTAGGTTTAGATAATAAAGAAAAAATAAAAGTGAAAGGTGTCGAAGTTGCCCCTAGAGATGTAGTCGCTGCATGTTTGCCAGAGCCTGCATATTTGGGTGACAAGATGAAAGGTAAAACATGTGCTGGGACGTGGGTAACAGGCACAAAGTCAGGGAAGAAGCGTGAAGTGTATTTGTATCAAGTGGCGGATAACGAAATCTGCATGAAGACGTTGGGATGTCAGGCGGTTGTCGCACAGACTGCATTTACGCCATTGATTGCCATGGACTTAATCGAACATGGAATTTGGAAAGGCGTTGGCGTGCTCGGACCAGAAGCGTTTGAGCCAAAAGTATTTATGGATAAGATGGCGGAGTATGGCTTTGCGTATGGGATGGAGGGGAGGTAATTTATTGAGACCCTAAAGGTTTTCTTTAAGAAACATTGGAAATTCATCTTAACAAACCTTTAGGGTCTTTTGCTTTGTTATACTCCACGCAATGACCGAAACCTTCGACAAAGTTGCATTGCTAAAAATCGCATTCAAAGGGTTGGATGAAGATGAATTGCGTCAGATGTCTGAGTTGAC
>DQGV01000158.1:6247-11171 GCA_003524705.1 Anaerolineae bacterium
AAAGGTGACTTGATTGGCGAAATGGCATTGATTCAAAATGCGCCGCGTTCTGCTACTGTGCGTGCCATTACAGATTTAACTGTGTTAGAAATGAACAAAGAAGATTTTGGCACCATGCTCACGCAAAGCCCGCGCATGGCAATTGACATTATCCGCACGACGTTGAATCGCTTGCGTGAAAATGACCAAATGACGATTAGTGATTTGCAGAAAACGAATCAGGTATTGAGGCAATTAGATAGAAACAAACTTGAGTTTATTCAAGTGGCGGCGCATGAATTACGCACGCCATTAACCGTGTTGAAGGGCTATATCAATTTATTGCGTGCAACACCAGAGTTAAAAGATAAAACATCAATAACTGAAATGATGGATGGCATTGCCAAAGGCGCGGACAGAATGCACGAAGTGGTCAATATGATGTTGGATGTCTCGCGCATTGATAGCGAAACCATGAAAGTTTTGCCTGCACAGATTCCATTGAAGATGACTTTGACAGAATTGATTCATTCTCTAGCCAAAGAAACTGCTGAAAGAAAGATTCAAGTATCAGTCGAGCAAGAAGCGAGTATTGTATCCATTCATGCTGACCCATCTTTGATTCAAAAAGCGTTGTATCAATTGTTGGTGAATGCTATCAAGTACACGCCCGATGGTGGCAAAGTAAAAATCAATGTGCAAAATACAATCTTAGAAAATGATATCCCCGCTGTGGATATTCGCTTTGAAGATTCAGGTGTTGGGATTGATTCTGAACATCATGAATTGATATTTGAAAAGTTTTATCAAGTGGGTGACGTGGCGCTTCACTCTTCGGGGAAAACTGCTTTCAAAAGTGGCGGACCTGGTTTGGGCTTAGCCATTGTGCGCGGAATTGCGAAAGCGCATGGCGGTTATGTGTGGGTGGAAAGCAAAGGACATGATGAGGTCAATTTTTCGGGGAGTGTGTTTCATTTTGTGGTTCCAGTGGACAGTAAGCAGTAGGCAGAAGGCAGTGAGCAGACGACAGTAATCAGTGGTCAGTTATCAGTCTGCGTGTAGGCAAACGAGCAGTAATAAAAAAGATTACTTATAAATATTTGTGGTTGAACTTTCGTATGTATCGTAAATGTGCTGATATATTAATTCACACTTTTCTTCGTACATTTCTTTCTGAAATATTCCAGGAAGTTTATCTAATGTGTCTCGAATCGTAGTCAGAACAGAGGCGCGCGTTTTCTGTTGTTTTCGCCAATCTAAAACAAGTCTTTCTGCCTTTAGTGTTTCCAACAATTCTTTAGAAACATTTTTCACCTGTTCACGTTCTGCTTTGTTCATTTGAATGTTAGGGCGAGTGAGGATATCAAAAACTGCCAACTCTTCTTCGCTTAGATTTTCAGAGACTCCTCTTTGTTCTTCTTCATTCATTGAGCGAGCAAATGAAATGAGTTCTACAAAGAAGATATCTACATCCATTGCACCAGCATTGTAATCGGCGATAAGTTTTTCAAATTTGTTTACAAAATCAATGCGTGATTTGTTTTGACGTGCCAAGCGTTGCAGTTGACTATTTAATTTTCCGCGTAATCGGTCAACTTCTACATTTTTACGACTTTTATCAAAGATGGCTTTCAAAGCATCGAAATCAACTTTACTAATATCAAGAATATGTTCCTTGCCACTGCTTTTGATTACATACTTTTGTTTTACACCAATTGATTTATCTAATACCTGATTGACTTCACCCATGACTGCGGAAATATCAGCAAGGTCTTGGTTGTTATTATTTCGTACTTTTTCAGCAAGCACAATGATGGTTTTACGTTCAACACTAAACTTCCCAGCAGATTTATCTGGCAGGATGGCTTGAAATAATCTATCTACTTTCGCGGCGAGGTTGAGGAATTGTGACTTACTTTGATCATTGACCAAGATTGCGTTGACAGCATCATCCATAAGAGCAATGCGATTAAATTCATCTTTCGCTTTTATGATTTTAGATAAATCTGCACCTGCGTCTTTTATAAACTCTTTTGTTTCCTGAATAGCAGACTCTAAATCTTGCACCAAAGCTTGCTTGGCTTTGATGGGCACATCGCCAGCTTGAATACCACCACCAGAAGCAGAGCCGTAAATGGCAAGTGCTTTTTGCAAATCTTTGAAAATGCCAACATAGTCAACAATCAAACCGTTATTCTTTTCACCAAAGACGCGATTCGCACGCGCAATCGTTTGCATCAAGGTGTGATTGCGCATGGGTTTATCAAGATAAATGGTAGAACAACTAGGCACATCAAAACCAGTCATCCACATGGCACAGACAAATACAAGGCGAAATGGGTCAGTGGGGTCTTTGAACTTTTCATCCAAATCTTCTTTGACCATACGCATACGATGGGGCTCAATCTCTACACCTTGTTTACGCATATCAGGGATTTCATTTTGACTGGAAGAAACAACCACTGCCATATCGGTTTGCTTCATGTAATTGATTTTTGCTTCCAACTCTGGTTTGTCTATGGGGTCACAGGTTTCAAGCTCGGCTTCTAAAATCCCGCGTTGAATGTTCCAATGCTTTTTGACCTTGTCATACATCTTCACTGCTGTGACTTTATCAATAGAAATAACCATGGCTTTGCCAGCAAAGCCGCGCCCCATGAAATGCAAAACGATATCTTCCGCAATTTTTTCTAAACGACTATCACGAGTGATGATGTCGTACTCATGCGGGAATTCACGAGCAAGTTTTGTCTCTTCTTCTGCATCTAACTCGGCGCGTTCGAGAACATTTTCTAACTCAGGATTCAAATTCTCATTGACTAGTTCTACTTCAGGAATACGATTTTCATAAAACAATGGGACAGTCGCATTGTCTTCGACAGATTGTTTGAAGTTATAGACACTGACGTAATCACCAAAAACTTCTTTTGTTTTTTCTTCACCTGCCATTAAAGGCGTGCCTGAAAAACCGATAAAGGCGGCATTGGGTAAAGCATTGCGCATATTAAGTGCAAGCGTATCGTATTGACTGCGATGGGCTTCATCCGTAATAACGATAATATCGGAACGCTCTGATAGTTTTGGATGAACCTCACCGCTTTTTGTGCCAAATTTTTGGATGGTGGTGAAAATATAACGATGGTCTTCTTCAGCAAGCATTCGTTTTAGATGTTCGGTGCTTTGAGAACGTGCGCTTTCTTCTGGCTCGGTGACTGTGCCTGTGCTGGCAAAATTTTTGTAAATTTGGTCATCAAGGTCAATACGGTCGGTGACGATTAAAAACGTCCAGTTGCCTGCCAGTTTACGTTGCACTTTTTGGGCAAAGAAAATCATCGAATAAGATTTGCCACTGCCTTGTGTGTGCCAAAACACGCCCAAGCGACCTTGATTCGTTTTGATGCCTTGAACAGAATCAACAGCATTATTGACCCCAAGGAATTGATGATTCTTGGCTATCAACTTGGCGGGACCATCTTTGTTTTCGGTAAAGAGAGTAAAGTTTTCGATTAAATCTAAGAGGCGCGTTTTCTCACACATGCCTTTGAGAATCGTATCTAATGAAATGACGCCTCTTTCACCCTCAGAGTTGATTCGTTTCCATTCGTTGAAATGCTCCCACTTCGAGCTGAGACTTCCCACTCGTGAATCGGTTCCATTCGATAAGATGATGAAGGCGTTGTACCAAAATAATTGCGGAATGGATTCTTTATAGTCTCGCAAATTATCTTGATAGGCACTTTGTAATTTTCGGTGACTACTTTTTAATTCAATAAACACCAAGGGAATGCCATTGATGAATCCGAGTAGGTCAGTGCGGCGGGTGTAGAGCCAACCTGAAATCCAGAATTGAGAGGCGAGTAAAAAATCATTTTCGTGGGGATGTTCCCAATCAATCACGCGGACAGTTTCATCATGTTGAATCCCCTTCTCATCTTTATATGAAACTCGGACGCCTTCTTTGAGCAGTTTGTAAATTTCGTGATTGGCAGTGACGGGCAAAAGCACGGAACGGTCACGGGTGATTTCGACAATGGCAGATTCGATAGCAACCGCAGGCAACCGCGGATTGAGTTTGATAAGCGCAGTGCGCAACCTTGAAATTAAAACAACTTCGCCTTTGTGTTCACGCCCCAATGTGCCATTTGCCCCGAAGGTTTCATCATAACAATCCACGCTTTCCCAGCCTAGCCCGTCTTTGAATAAACGGATGGCTGGTTGTTCGATGAGGGCGTCTTCGCAGTAAAGATTTGGCATAAGCGGTTTAATAGGGTATTTCAAAAACCGTCCACGAATGATTTACGAATAAACGAATTTGTAACGACTTTACTTCTTAATGACATTATCCCGCCCAATTCTTTGAACGGGTTTCATATCTTTGGCGGGAAACACACGCCGATACTCTAACTTTCTACGACCAAAATTAAACAATAAACCAACTTGTGCGCCTGTGGCTTTTAAATAATTGATGACTTGCGCCAGTTCATCGTTGGTAAGTTGGTGACTAAATGCCTTAACTTCTACAACCACTTGTTGTTCAGCAAAGAAATCTAAATAAAAAGTTGCCACCCGTTCGGCTTCATAATCAACAAATACTTCGTGTTGCCGATTGGGTTCAATATTGGCATGTTTTAACTTGACTTCAAGTGCTTTTTCATAGACTTCTTCTTTGAAGCCATATCCAATATCATTATGCACTTCCATTGCCAAGCCAATGATGCGGTAGGTTAGGTCATTTCCAGTTGAGTCTGTTACCAATGGCATATTACCTCCATATAACAATGCTTAATTTTATCTCAATTTGCTCACCAGAAAACCATCCACGAATGGACAACGAATATTTCGACAGGCTCAATACAAGTACTCGAACCCGCAACCGTCCATTCGTGCATTCGTGACCTTATTCGTGGACGGGTACTTCCCTACAAAACCATCCACGAATGGACAA
>DQGV01000296.1 GCA_003524705.1 Anaerolineae bacterium
TCAAGAAGTGAAGCGTGAGAGTTTGAGTCAAATCTTTTGGCAAGGATTCGTTATCAATATTTTGAATCCAAAAACAGCATTATTCTTTTTTGCATTTTTGCCTCAATTTGTAAATCCAGAAAAAGGGAATGTCACCATACAAACTTTGTTGTTAGGTGTTTTGTTTGTACTATTAGCATTTATTACAGACAATATTTATGCTTTTGTGGCAAGTTCTTTGGCTGAGCGATTAAATGCAAATGCAAACTTTCAAAAAGGACAAAAATATTTTGCAGGTTTGGTTTACATTGGGCTTGGTGTTACAACAGCACTAACAGGTTCTAAAAAGTAAGGGCACAGCAAAACGAATTAGCATTTTGTTTTTTATATAATTCGCTGTGCCCTACACTGTAATCAAATCTTGAATTTCTTCAAAGGTTGAAGGACCAATTCCTGAAACATCCATAATATCTTCAATCGTGTTGAAGGGACCGTTTTCTTCACGATAGTCAATGATGCGTTGCGCAATCGTGGGACCAATGCCCGGCAACGAATCTAATTCTTCTAATGAAGCGGTGTTGATGTTAACTAAATCAGTATCTGTATTTTCTTCTACAGGCTCATCTTGATTGTCATTTGGAAGTTCAAGACTATCTTCACCATTCGGTTCTTCACTGAACGTTTCTACAGGTTCTGAGCCAGATTTATACGGAATATTTAATTGCTGACCATCTTCTAACAATGCCGCAAGATTAATTGAATCAACATTTGCTGATGTTAACAAACCACCTGCCGCATCAATCGCATCTTGCACACGTGCGCCTTCTATAAATTCATATAAGCCCGGGCGCGGCACAGCCCCAATCACATGCACCACAATTGGTGATTTTGTCGGGGCTGGTTGCAATACAATGGCTTCACCCGCAGGCGCACGCGATACAAAAAAAAGCAAACCCGCCAAAGCAAAGCCAGCCATTACACCAAGTAAAACATATAAAATATTTTTCATACAAAAGTATTTTACTCTAACTTCATAATCAACAAATCTTCCCCACTGTGCATAATAACATCTGCCACTTTGAATAATTTTTTCAAACGCCGAAAATATTTTGGCATTTCATCTTCTGCAATACTCCGAAACCCAAATCTTTCATAAAACGAACCGTTATGCTCCATACACATTAAATACAAAGGTCGTGTTGGCGTTTTCAATAACTCAATCATAATCGCGCTCGCTAACCCTTGCCTTTCATATTCCGGCAATGTGCCAATCGAAGCCACTTCTAAGATGTCTCCACTATGCGGTTTGATTTGCCCGCAAGAGATGACTTTGCCTTCATCATTCACTGCCACCACAAAACGCTTCCAGTCCAACCCTGACGGATTGATTCCAACTTCGTGAATCAGATTCTTAATTTGAGCAAATTCTGATTCTTGCGCCGCGCGAATCTCAAACTTTGACATCATCTACACTACACCTGCGGCAACCAAAATAATAAACGTGCCAATGAACCAATGAATCAAAAACGGATACACAAATGATTTCGTTCGCCATGCCACCCAACCAAAAGCAAATCCGCCAAAAATAGTAGATAATGTTTCAATCTCTGGCTTAGAAATGTGAGCAATCGCAAACGGAACGGCTTGTAGCCACAAGGCTTCGTGACCAAACTTACGAGCATACGCAAACAAAATCCAACCACGGAAGATAAACTCCCAACCGATTAAGTCCAAGAAAGTTGTCCACGGCAATCCATCTAAAAATCGCTCGTAATATTTCTGCATAGATTCATCCCCACTGCCGAGAAAATAAATCACCGGAGCCATGAGCAGACAACCTAAAATTGTGTATGTTAATCCTAATTTCCAATCGCCAAATGAAAAGCCATATTCTTTTGGATTCTCGCGAAAGAAAATCAATATGATCAGCAACGGAATAACCAAATAGAGAATTACTCTATCCCAATATTTTTCCTCAAAAAAACGGTGATAGTAATCTACCATCAATAACAAAGTGGAAACGATTGTTACGGTAACAATTTTCCAGTCAAAATTTAGTTTTTCACCAGTTAAATATTTCATCTTCTATCCTTAATATGGAAAACCTGCTGTATTCCCTGTGGGACTAAATAAAATCGCAATCTTTTCGGCATCACGATTTAATTCTAATCCCCAGTTGAGTAATAGCAAACAAATCAAAACAATTGATATAACAGTCTGCCATTTTTTGAAGTTCAATTCTTTTGCAGAGATTAATGAGTACCCGTAAGATGCTAAGATTGCAAAATATGGGATTAAAGCCAAATGGAATCTATCTTCCGAGAGGATGAAAATATGAGGGAGTAAGTAACAAGTAATAAGTAACAAGAGTAAAATAGTTTGTGGATTTTTTTTCAAAGATAAAATCCCAAAAACAGAAAAAATACTTATCACCACAAATGGGAATAATAAAATAAAAGCAATCGTAATCAAAATCGGCTGAGAAATATATCCCAACAAATTATTAGAATAAAAATACAATAGAACTCGTTTTTCCAAACCAAAGAAAAATCCAAGCCGATTCAGTGCCAATGGAATAAATCTCTCAGGCTGATGTTTAATCAATT
>DQGV01000293.1 GCA_003524705.1 Anaerolineae bacterium
GTAAAGAGTGTGGATAAATCTACCGGGGCAGAAATCATATCGAACTCTAAAAGAATGTCTTGCGTTACATTCCAAACGTTTTCATCCATAAAACCAATGGAGGCACTGCCAGTGTCAATGAAAGGAATTGAGGCTTGCATCACTTGTTGTTGATATTCCAAATCAAGGGTTTCATCATATTGGAGTGCAAATTCAGCCACTTCATTTGGGTTTTCGATTGCATATTGATAACCGCGTAAGGTAGCACGCACAAAGCGGGCAATTAAATCTGAATTGTTTTGCTTAAATTCTTCAGTGACAAAGATGGTATTGATATACACATCTACGCCATAATCTTTGTAATACATCAAGTTAATATCGTCACCGGCTTGGCGGGTCATCACTTGTTGGTCGGTGGCGAACATACCGGTCATAGCATCCATTTTGCCTGATTTGATTTCATTAGCACCGAAGAAATCTTCAATCAAAGCATAGTCCATAGAATCTTGTTCTAAACCAGTGCGGCTCATAAAGGCAAGGAACATCAAGTCTGAATAACTGCTTAAGTCTAAAGAGTATGTACCAACTGTTTTGCCGACTAAATCTTCTGGCTTTAGAATTTCATCACTGACAAGCGATGTGATGGCAAGCGGATTCTCTTGGTAAATTGCGGCAACAGATACAAAGTTCTGACCATTGGCTTCGGCAAGAATGAGTCCATCACCAGAGCCAATTCCAAATTGAGCATTGCCATTGGTAACTTCATCTAACGGATTTAATTCTGGACCACCAGCATTCAAAACAACTTCAATGTTTTCTTCTGCATAGTATCCATTTTCAACAGCGGTATAAAAGCCTGCATATTCCACACCGTGAAACCAGCTCAATTGCACAGTTACTTTATCGGCAGGTCCTGAGGTGGCACTTCCACACGCAGTTAAGATAATTGCTGTAATCATTATCAACCCCATCAAAACGTTCACTTTCTTTTTGTTCATATTTTTCTCCTTTTTATTTTTTAGACAATCCACAAACTTATAGATTGTTCTTTTCACGTAATTGATTTGTCTTCAAAACCACACGGGCATCTTGCACACCAAGCGCGCGTCCTAATTCTCGTAAAGCAACTTGTAAAGTACTTTCAACGGAAGATGCGCTTTGTACTTTTTGACCAATCGAAGCGATGAGTGCTTCACGTTCAGCACGGGCTTGAACCTCAGTATAAGAACGAGCATTTCGCAAAGCGATAGCAACTTGGTTAGAAATAGATTGCAATAGGTCAGCATCTTCTTGCTTTAAACCATCTGTAAGGTTATGTTGCACGTCCAACACACCTAATACTTGATTACCAATAGAAATCGGTACAGCCACTTCAGATTTTGTTTCAGGCAGTAATGGGTTGGGTAACCAATTCGCATCTTTAGATGTATCCGGTACCAACACCACATTATTTGTTTCAGCCGCGCGCCCCACCAAACCTCTACCACGCGAAATTTTATGTCCGCGTGCTAACATGGTTTGCCCGGCTTCACCTGTACCACCAGCCATTACCAAGTCTTTGGTTTCTTCATCAATCAAATAAATATGAGCATGGTAATAATCGAAAGCAGATTGCACTTGCTCCACCACTTCGGTTACCAATTGAGATTGGTCTAAGATGGTAGACAAACGGCGGCTCACCTCAGTAGATGTAGCCAGCGCTTTTGTACGGTCTGCCACACGCTGTTCAAGAGAACCAATCAAATCGCTTAACTGTGAAGTCATACTGTTGAATGTACTTGCCAACACGCCGACTTCATCTTGAGATTCCACACGGGCTTGTGCTGAAAGGTCACCACCCGAAACTTGTTGAGCAATATTCGTCAAACGCACAATTGGATTACTGAATGATTGAGCTGAGAAAACCGCAACCACAGCCACAAGTGCCAAAAGAATTAAAATAACGACTACAGCGTTACGGGTTTGTGCCTCTAAAGGAGCCAAAAATGTAGATTGAGGTTGAGCAACAGTAATAACCCAAGGCTGAGTCGTGAGGCGTGCAGACCCAGCGTTGTCAAGTTCATCAGCCGTAGAAGCAAATTGTGATGTGAAGATGGGTTGTGAATCAATATTACTTAACGCTTCTTGTAAGTCGGGGATGTTTGTTGCTAACTCTTCAGCAGTTCCTTCGGGTAAACGACGTTGTGCTTGTAATTCAGAAAGTACATCAGGAGATGGTGGCACAACCATTTTAAGGATAAGGTCTGGATTTGTGCTATGTGCTAAACGGATGAAGTTCTCATCAAACAAGGTAATGAAAGAATTTTCCAAACCTTCAATGTTGGTCACAATTTGTTGAAGCACTGCGGCATTGTAACGAATACGAATTACACCAATAATTTCACCTGCCGAGTTACGAATAGGCGCACTGAAATAAAAGGAAAGGTCACCAGTGGAGTCTGAAATTTCCATCGGTGTAACATAGGGTAAATTGCTTTTAATTGGCTCAGTGAAATACAAACGTTCAGATTTATTAATACCAATTTCACTTGCATCGGTATCGGCTAAGTCTGTACCACGAATGTCAATCACACCAACAGAAGTAATATAAATTTGGTCTCTGCGGGCGATTGAGGCTAAATCTTGATATAAAGCCGCTTCTGTTTCGCTACCGGCGCGTTGATAAGAAGGCATAGATAAATATTCTTCAAGAATATGTAGTTGTGAGGCAGTACGAACCGTATCAAGACCATCTCTTAGAAAATCATCAATCGAATTGGCTGTAAGAAGTGCTTCGTTTTGTAGAGCGGCATTGGCTTGTTGAGTAAGATTTTCTCTTGAAGAATTTTGATTGAGAAAGAACAATACACCAAGCGGAATTAACGCCACAATGATGAAACCTACTAATAATTTTGTGCGGATGGAGTAATTATTGAATTGGCGTACAACTGTAATCCCCATAAAAATAAATACACCAGCAATAATATAAGGTGAAACAGCTTGAACTTCAGGGAATACCACACGTTGCCATGGTGCAAATAAATCCATCAGCAAGGTGATTGTACCCACCACAGCCGCCACGACTAGGTATTTAACAGATTCTTGACTAGAGAGAGTTTGACCAACGATTAATGAAGTGGTCACTATTGCTGTGAGGGCGAAAAGGAAACCGAGCCCGGAATACAAAGCAGTTAAGAAGGGGAGGATGAAAAATGTCCCGGCGAGTATCAGGCTGACGCCAAGATTGACGCGGTTTCGTCGCGCAAGTAAACCACCGCCAATAGCCAAGCCACATAAAACTACCATTCCCGCTAAACTTGCGTAATATTGCCAGCCGCCATCGCGTATGATTGCAATGAAATAAGGAGGCGAGCCTGCAATCACTGCCACAACGATAATAATTACAATGTTAAAGGCATTACGCCCTTGAGTGTTCGTCTCTGCAAGAAAGTTTGAATACCATTTTTTCATAGGAGATTCCTTTTTATAAGCCTGATTATGGCAGGAAAGAGGCATCCAATAATTCAGTTAGATTGGGTTGGTTGCCTAATGAACCATTGTTAATAAGATAATTTGCATTTGTGGTAAATGCTTCCAATAAATTTACAGTATCGGCAGGAGACTCGTTTGAAAATAAGGCTACATTTTCCTGAGCATTGAAAATATAAGCATCTTCACTTAACTCAGACGGTGAAATTCCTAATGCGGTTGCGATAATTTGATTAGCTTCTTCAGGGTTTGAGTAACGGAATTCAATTGCTTCAAACCATGCACTAAGGAAAGCGCGAATATCATCAGGTCTTTGTTGAACGACGTCTGCTCGAAATACTAAAACATCAGGTGTAATTGTGCTAGAACCGCCGCTTTTTAATAAAAGTGTGGCACCGTCTTCAATCGCATCTGACGCAAAGGGGTCCCATGTATAGCCTGCGTCAATTGTATTTCCGAGGGCGGCGGGAACATCCTCCACAGTAATATCAACAAAAGTAACATCGCCTCTTGTTAATCCACCTTCTTCCAGTGCGCGAATAGCGAATATCTCATAAGTCGTGCCTAAAGGAACGCCAATTCTTTTGCCTCTTAAATCAGCTGGAGTTTGAATTTCAGGCGAACCAATGATGTAATTGAAACCACCATCATCATTAACTGCCACTACTTTTAAGTCTGTATTGATATTTGTAAGCAGTACATCACCAGGACCGAAAAAACCACCGTCAATTGTTCCTGCGGCTAAAGCAGGTAAGGCATCTGAATAGACTTCATAAAATGTAGGCTCAACATTAACATTATGTTTTTCAAATAAACCCAATTCTTGGGCAACTAACATAGTGTGGTCTCCCCACCAAAAGGTGTATTCTACGCGTAATGGCGGGTTTTCAGTTTCTGGTGCAGAAGCACCACAAGCACTCAAAATAAGAGTTGCGAGGAAAAAAATTGAAAAAATACGATAAGGTTTCATTATTTGCATTCTCCGAATAAATCAGGTTATATTTTCAGCGAAAAAAGCCTTTTTACAGGTTGGATACGTGAGAAAAAGTTGGCTTAAGTTGTTAAGCACTTGCCACCAAAGGCAAATCAAGGATAAAAGAGGAGCCTTTACCAGCCTCACTCTGAACCGACACATCTCCACCATGCGCCTCAGCAATCGACTTCACAATTGCCAGCCCTAACCCGTTGCCTTCTATTTCGGTCGTCTGACCTGTACGCACGCGATAGAAGCGGTCAAAAATGTGTGGCAAATCTGCTGAGGGGATTCCATAGCCGTTATCTTGCACTTGCACTTCAAAATAACCACTCACTAACTTGGCAATCACAGTGATATTTCCACCATTTGGGGTGTACTTGATGGCATTGCCAATTAAATTCCGAATGGCTTGTTTAATTTGCAAAACATCTACATGAATACGAGCAGACTTAACCTCGTTTTGTAATGTCAACTTTTGTTCTTTTTGTGTGGCTTGCATTTCAAATTCGCCCACAATTTCTTTTAGCAACGCAGTTGCATCTACTGATTCACGGTTGGTCTCAGATTTTTTCAAATCAATTTCTGTTAAGTGCAACATATTTTGCACAAGCTCAAGCATATTTTTTGTAGAATGTTGAATTCGCCCCACAAACTCTTCCTGCTGATTATTTAACGGACCCGCCTTGCTAAGCAAATTGCTATATCCACTAATAGACATAATTGGATTTTTCAAATCATGTGAAGCCGTAGCAATAAACTCATTCTTAATTTTTTCAAGTTGCTTTTGTTCATCGGTTACATTTTGATATAACCGCACATTTTCGATGGCAATTGCTGCCTGACTGGCAATTGCCTGTAATAAAAGTAAGTGATCTAGCGAGAAGTAATTTTCCTGTTCATGAGTGAGAAACAATAACCCCAACAAATCACGCCGACCAAATAATGGGGCAACAACTGCTGAGCGCGTCTGACTATTTTCGCTCATCAGCCAGTATTCATTATCTAAAGCATCTTCAACAATCACACCTTGGCGCGTTTCAAAAACATGTTGAAGCAAATTCTCTTGCAAATTAATCTGTTCTATTTCACCTTCTAAAACAGAAATTTGATAGCGTTCCGCTACGCTTCCATCTTG
>DQGV01000156.1 GCA_003524705.1 Anaerolineae bacterium
TTGTCCCTATACCACTTCCGCCTAGATTATTTAAAAAAGTTGAATTTTCAACAAAAATATTTCCAGACCCGTAGGTGTTAACTAGACCTACTCCGCCATAAGTATTTTGATTTGATATGACAGAATTGAGAGTTATATTGTTGTTAGAATGAATAGTTCCGCCTTGTAAATTGTTGGAGAAATTGCTGTTTTCAATATTAATTTCTCCGGTTGCTCCACTTTCGTTATTATATATTTCTACACCAAAATCTGAATTTCCAATACTTATAAGGTTTTCTATATTAATATTTCCATTTGAAATAAGAAAAATACCACGCTGATTATTTGAGGTATTCGAATTTTGAATTGAAATATCTTCAGCCGGGTCACTTGGAAAAACACGATTATCAACAAATATGCCAGTCCAGGAGTTTCCTTCAGTACTAATGTTATTTATATTTACAGAACCAAATGTACGGATATCAACTCCGTGTGAACTATTATTGTTTGATTGCACATTATTTAAGTTAATGTCCCCAGTAGAACCAATAGAAATACCATGACTTGATGTATTCTGAACATTGATATTATTAATAGTAATGTCAGCACCCCAACCAATAAATAAATTGTCTCCATTAAACACAGAAGATGTTCCTATACTATTATCACCACTGATACCACTCCATCCTCCCTGTATAGTAAGTGCATAATTTCCCATGGTCGTAAAATAGCCATTATTTATTTCAAAACTCGAAGATGAGGCATCATTAACACTACTGTCATAGCTAGACTCAATCCAAATAACACCGGCTTCGGCAGGCTCGTTTGCATCTAAATAATTTAATAAATCTTGAAAACTTGTATAAGAAGTCGTACATCCATTTGCACCAGGTGTAGGTGCAGAAACAGTAGCAGGGCACCAAACAGGGTCGCCCTGAACAATTATCTCTTCTGCCTCCTCTGTTGCTAAAGGCTCAACCTCACCATATTCATCTAAAACTATGAATTCAGTATCTTCGGGGATTTGGCTCAAAGTATCAGAAATAGATTCAGGTTCAACCTCAGAAGATGAAACGGTTTCATTATCTGTCAAAGTAGAATCTTCTACATCACTTGTTTCATCTATAACAGGTTCTTCAGTCGTAGGTGGCGGAGTAATATCATCTGCATAAACAGTGACAGGATTAAGTACAGAAAGTATTAGAGTTATAAAAAGAACGAGCGAGATTTTGTTTGAGCGCTTCATAACCACTCCTATAAATTAAGATTACTGCGTCAATATTAAGTTAATTGTATGAAGATATGGAATTTTAGTCAACCACATTTTTAAGAATTTATGCGAAACCAAAAAGCACCCCCCTGTCAAATTTTGACAGGGGGGTGCTTGTATCGCCATTCTTGGCGGTACAAATTTGTTTTTACTTTTTCACTAGCACAAAGTTTCCACTGAAATTCGTGAGGGCTTCAAAGTATCCATCTTCGGTGATATAACCACCATTGAAAACTTTTCTGCCATCTTCAAAAGTAGCAGTATCTAAATCAAGCCATTCAGTGCCATCCCAATATAAGATAGCAAAGTCTTCGCCTTGCATTCCGTCAGGGATGATGAAGGTGACCACAACCAAGCCATCTAAAGGCACATCGCTTCCATCTGGACTTGTTGTTGCGACCAAACCTGAAACATATTCCACATCTTCAGGAAGTGCATTTGGTAAATTGTCATTTGCTACATTATTCAAAGTTGCAGAATCACCAATTGGGCATTTGAATGTGACTTTATCTCCATTCGGCAAGATCAAAGTCGTGCCAGAATATAAATCACAGTCTAAATCTGCACTATTGCCTTGCACAATGTTTAAAGGCAAGCCTGTTCCGCCAGCAGGTTTTTTGCCAGATGTTGGATTGCAGTTGTAATCAAAAATATTTACAGCACCAAACGAATTGAAATAATCAACACCATTATTAGTGATTGTGGAGCCAATTAAGTTTAAGTTATTGGCGTCTACACCCACACCATCAATGCTGTTGTTTGTGATAGTGCTACACTGGACTGTCACATCACCTATGCTGAAAAAGCCTAACCCATGCGGGTTACCAATGGCAACAACGTTTTTAACAATAATATTTCCAAATGCATCTCCACCAATACCACCTAGCCCGTTATTATTTACAGTTGTATTTTCAATGATGACAGCGCCATCAGAATAAAACACTACTCCAATTTCTCCATTATTGTTAAATGCGCTATTGAATATATTAATTCCAACGGTACCTGCACAACCACAGTTTTCTAAATCAGCCCCGTCATCTAAATTACCGTTTGCAATCACATTGTTTAATGTGATACTCCCTGCTGAGTAAGCATCAACACCCTCATCACCGTTGTTGTTGAATTGGCTGTTGATTATGATGATTTCACTTGTACCATTTGAATTATATAAACTGATGCCATCATTACCAATATTATTATTTGAAATTACATTCTTAAGTAAAATTTCACCAGTTGTGTCTACAGAAATTCCATCGTAGTCATTATCATTTGTTGTACTATTTTGTATATGAACGCTTCCTCCGTTTGGAGTGCCGTTATCTGAATCACCAATCCAAAAGCCAGTATATCCATTTTCATTAGCAGTGACATTGTTAATCTCAACATCTCCAAGTGCAAATACATCTAAACCATCCCAGTCAGAGACAAGTCCGTTTTGATTAAATGTACTATTGGAAATAAATACATTCCCACCGATAAAATTATCTGTATTGTAATTACCTACCGAAGCACCAGCATAATAATTGTTATTGGCAGTGATGTAGTTAAGAGTTACATTCCCATTGGATTGAACCCATATTCCATGAGCATCAGTATTACTGCCGTTTCCATTAAAGGTGCTATTAGAAACAGAAACATTTCCACTTCCTGAAGCATTATCTAAGATAGCACCACTTTCTATTGTATTGTTATTAGCAGTGACACCACTTGTAGAAATATCTCCTCGTGAAAACACTAATAAACCTGCATTGTTATTATCACTAAAATTATTTGTTCCTGAAATGGTTACATCTTCTGTGCCACCACGATTATCAATGTAAACACCACTTAAGTTACTGTTTTGTACAGAAACATCAGAAAGATTAACTGCTCCATTAGTAACAACTGTGATTCCATGACTGCCCGAGGTTCCATTCATCGCAATGTCATTTATGGTCACATTGGCATTCCAATTTGCGACGACTAAATAATCACCAC
The DNA here is from genome assembly GCA_003524705.1 of Anaerolineae bacterium. Next base: position 3,227 of record DQGV01000156.1, read on the forward strand.
TGAATATAGAAGCAGAACCAATGCTTGAGCTTCCACTCACACCATTCCAGCCACCTTGAATAGTGAGAGCATAATCTCGCATAGTAGTGAATGTGCCACCGCTAAAAACAAAGCCAGATGATGCAGCATCATTGACACTGCTGTTATAACTAGATTCAATCCAAATGGTGCCATCCATGGCTTGTTCATTGGCATCCAAATAAGTTATCAAATCTTGAAAACTTACATAAGAAGACGTACAACCATTTGCACCGGGAGTTGGAGCAGAAAGCGTGGCAGGACACCACACAGGGTCACCGATGATGATGGCTTCTTCCGCTTCTTCAGTGACGAGAGGCAGAGGTTCGCCATTTTCATCTAAGATTATCAGGTCAGTATTTTCGGGGAGTTGTTCTAATGTCTCTGAAACAGGAGCAGGTTCACTCGTAGGTTCTTGAGGCGGCGTATCTTCTGTAGGGTCTTGGGATTGTGTGTCTTCCACAGATTCATCAATAGAGTCTTGAGATTCTGTATCCGCTTCAGTTTCTTCGGGGAGAGTTGTTTCTTCTGTGGCGGCAGGAGTCGGGGTTTCATCATCTGCCAGTGCAGAGGTGGGAAAAATCAAATTTGCTAATAAGATCAGTAAAGTAATAAGTGCAAAAAGAGAAATACGGGTTTGTTTTAACATGTAAGTTGCTCCTTTCAAATTTTGTGGATTATAAATTATCAAGTATGAATAATTCATATAGTAAACCTTACAATTTAGTTGTTTAGTTGATGGGGTTTGGGTTGGCAAAGGAACTTTTGGTCAGAAAATCAAGTCAATTTTGGAGTAAAGTTAACCTACGGAGGCAGTTCTATGAAACAAGATAAATTTTTGACAGGTATTCTGATTGGTATTGGCGCGTTGATTGTGCTGGCGTTGGTGCTGTTTTTCACGCGACAAGATACCCGCGAGTACGTTTCTGATTCAACACCCGAAGGCGTTGTTCATAATTATGTGTTGGCGACTTTGAATAAGGATTATGAAAAAGCATATAGTTATTTAGCAGAGTTAAATAACAAACCAACTGAAGAAGAATTTCGTCAATCGTTTTTGAACGGGATGGTTTACCCTGAAAATGTAGGTGTGGAAATTGGCGAAGTTGAAACCATTGGTAACGATGCAACAGTGAATCTCTTAATGTATTATTCTTACAACGACCCATTCTCTAGCCGTTATGGAAACCCAGACCGCGCAAACTTGGTGAAGCAAAACGGCGAATGGAAGTTAAGTTATATGCCTTATAACTTTTGGGATTACAACTGGTATCAAGAACCTTTTAAACCGTAATATCATGTCATTGCTTGTGTAGTGACAGGAGAATTTTATGAAAACAATTAGAAGACTTTATTTTTACGCCATTGCTTTTATCAGTGTTGAAGTGGTGTTGTGGGGCATTATCGGCTTACTTCGTTCTATCGTAAATCAAAATGAAATCACATCAGGCACAACTTCTTTAGCACAAGCCTTGGCTTTGATTCTTGTTGGCGTGCCGATTTTTCTATTCCATTGGCTGTGGGCACAAAACATTTCTAAAAAGGATGATGAAGAAAATAGTGCAACTATACGCGCAATCTTTTTGTATGGCATGTTACTGGCTACCTTTTTACCAGCCATCCAAAATTTTTTGGCGTTTATCAATCGCACACTTTTATCATCGGCAAACTTATATGAGTATCGCGCATTGGTCGGTGGAACACAGACATGGTCAGATAATTTAATCGCCATCGTTATCAATCTACTCATCGCTGCATATTTTTGGAACATCTTAAAAGAAAATTGGAAAACACTTTCAGAACCAGAAGACTTTGCAGAAATTCGCCGTTTGTATCGCTTCATTTGGATGCTCTATGGTTTGCTGATGACAATCTATGGCGCGCAACAAGCCTTGAATTTTGCATTCACATTACCGTCGAATGTGCTTGGAGAAATCGGACGTGAAACCATCATCAATGCGATTGCTTTGCTTGTGATTGGCACACCGATTTGGTATTTTTCTTGGCGCATCTTACAAGACGTTCTACCTGATTCTGCTGAAAGAGACTCTTATCTACGCCTCGGCGTTTTGTATCTGCTCACATTAGGTAGTGTGATTATCGTCCTCTCTGCCAGCGGAAATTTGATTTACAAAATCCTGTTGCAGATTTTTGGTGAATCAACTGAAGGTACAAAATTTTTACATGAAATTGGTGGACCGATTTCATTAGGTTTCCCCTTTGCAGTGGTTTGGGCATACTACGGAAAATGGTTAGTTCAACAATTTGCATTTGATGAAAATCTTCCGCGCCGGGCTGGCAAGCAAAGATTATTCTATTATTTGCTTTCCTTTGTAGGCTTAGCTGCCACTTTCTTCGGTGTGACTTCATTACTCTCCACAATTATTGACATGCTCACTTCCAATACATTCTTCGGGATTGGAAACTTCGCTTCATCTATATCAAGTGCAATTGCTTCATTAGTTGTCGGTTTGCCATTGTGGCTAATGACTTGGCGACCAATGCAAGCTCAAGCCTTACAAGTTGACGATTCAGGAGAACATGCTCGCCGCTCTGTGATTCGCAAGTTTTATTTGTATTTAGTTTTATTTGCCTCTGTCATTGGCGGCATGATTGCGGCCGGCAATTTGGTATTCAGACTCATTGATTCTGCTTTGGGTGGCGGAACAAGCAATGTGCTTGATTCAGTCCTCAACTCTTTACAAGCCTTGATATTGTTTGTGATTTTGGCTTGGTATCATTTCTCTGCTTTACGAAAAGATACTGAATCAAAAGCCGATGTACTGGAAGAAAAACAAGCGAATTATCAAGTGCTGGTCTTTGACCATAACGGAAGTTTTGGCGAAACAGTCAAAGCGATGTTTACAAAACGTGCGCCTAAACTTCCAGTAAAAGTTATCAATGCAAATGAAAAGATTCCAAATGATATAAAAGCGGATGTGATTGTTTTGCCGGGTTCTTTGGCAGTTAATACACCGGAAAATGTCGAAGCTTGGATAAGGTCGTTTGGCGGAAACAAGTTGATAGTCAGTGATGAAGCGGCGGGCGTGTTTTGGATGAATGATTACGAGCAAGTGGCTGATGTTGCTAAATCAATGGCTGAAGGGCAAGAAGTCCGCCCGCAATCTGCAAAACGAATGACATCAGTTTGGACGTATGTGGCGTATGTGTTTGCCGCGTTGTTTGCATGTCAATTACTGGCGATGTTGTTGCTGTTTGGTGTTTCAATGGTGACAGGATTCTAATTTGCTAACGCCGCCGTTCTCGGCGGCGTTTTTATTTATCGATTTCTTTGGATTCGCCTCTCAATGACATGATACTTAGTGATATACTTTCAAAAAAATTATTTCGAGTCGAATTATGTAAATAACTATATTC
>DQGV01000362.1 GCA_003524705.1 Anaerolineae bacterium
CTTTATTTTCGCGTTGTTGTTTATCTAACCATTCAAGGCGTTTGACGATTTGCTCAAATTCCATATTGTTCTCCAAAATTCATCCAAGTAGGATGAATCAAATTATACACTTTTAAGAAAGAGGAAAGAAGAAAATTATTGACTTAGATGTTCGAATAATATAGGTGCGTTAATGAGTAAGGATTGCAAAATTTGCGGAAATAACCCTAAGATGAAGAGCCCGCTCACGCCTACCACCAACATGGTGACTTGAACCCAGCTTTCATTTAACTTCCAACTTGATTCGTCCGTCATTACAAATACTGCCAAAGTGCGAAAGGCGGCGATTAACAAACCAAACATGCCTACGAATATCCAAAACAAAATGGACAAATCGTTGGTGAGAGATTGCCAAATGGCTAAACGTGATGGAAAGCCTGCTAGTAATGGAAAGCCAGCAATGGATAAATGTGCAAATACTAAAGAAGCAGTTGCTACAGGATATTTGCGTGCTACTCCTTGCAAATCACTGAATTGTAAAGAAAAGGCTTCGCGTTTAAGAATAGAAAGTGCTAATGCCCAAATTGCTAATTCAAGACCGCGTGGGATGAGGGTGAGAAAAACAAGGTTAACCATTTGTGTGGTTTGTAAACCAAAAATCAAAAGGATTAAGCCAGTTTGTGCAATAGCGGCGTAGGCGAGAATCCGCCCAAGGTGACGTTGGAGTGCGGCGAATAATCCACCACTGGCAACCATGAATAAACCTGCGAATTGAATCGCACTCATTAATTGAGTTGAATTTCTTAGCCATGTGTATCTATCTAAAAAGCCTAATGCAAAAATGGTAGTAAATGTCGGCAATGCCCACAACAGGAATCCCGTAGCGTATGGAGGCGTTTCTTCCATCAACATAGGAATCCAGTTATAAAGCGGGAAGACGGCGAATAAGAAGGCAAATCCTAAACCGAGCATTACGCCGGCTTGTAATGTTGTGCTTAAGTCGCTGGGGCTGGCTTCTACACCGGTCAACATCCAACCTGAAAAAAGGATGAATGGCATGGCTAAGGTTTGATAGGTCAAGAATCTCACCACACCTTGAGCGGGCTTTTGATAAGGCGGCACTAACAATGGAATGACAAGCATAGTAGCGACTTCAAGTAACAAGGCGGCATATAAAAATGGTTCTACGGCAATAGAAGCAGTGAGTAAGGCAACAATCATTAATCCAAATGAAACGAAGCGACTTTGTGTGGCGGAGGCTTCTGTGCCAAAGAACCATAACGATGCTAAGCCATAAATAATTGCAAGCAAAAAACCATCGGCGGTGTTGAGTTCGAAACTGCGACCGAAGAATTGAATGGCTGGTGATATTTTTATTGAAATGGTGCCAAGTAGTAAGGCGACATCAATCGGAATAAATAAAGCAATTAATGCTAATATGGCGGAAATGGCTCCACCGGCAGTTGCGGAAAAGCGTTCGCTGGAGATGAGAAAAATTAAGATGCCAGCAATAAAAGGAATTGCAATCCATAAAATCGGCGCGCTCATAGGTCTTCGTCACTTTCGAGTGGAGTAGAACCTGCTAGCAATAAATATGAGCCGACGATGCCCAAGCCTAAATTTACAACTGCTAACAAACCTGTCACGAGAATCGCACTTTCGATGGCGGCATATAAAATTTCAAAGCCTGCTAGCATGGTCAGTAAACCAAGGATGACTCTCAACAAGTTTGTGGTAACACCTAAGTGAATGATTCCACCACCGATTAATAACAAACCGCCTGCAATGACCGGCAAACCTAAACCCGGAATAGCAGTTTCGATGCTTGGTGCCGCCCCAGCAGTGACGAGTGCTACAATGCCCATGAGTGCAATCCGAAAGGCTTGCCCGCGTGGGAAAAATGATTCCTCATCTTCCACATTTGTTAATCCCAGCCGTGTCATCCCTAAAATGGCGACGACCATCCAACCTGTGATTAATTTTGCTGAACCCATAGCAAACGGCAGGTGACGTGTCACCAACCAAAGCAAGGCAAGATATTGCAATGCCAATGCTCCTAAACTGATGCGCCAATCTGTATTAATTAACATGACGGTTGCTGTGACGAGAATCAGTGCTACAGAAATCCATGAGACAATTTCGGGGAACATGTTATGAAGCCGCCTGTGTGATTAATGCAACGAATAAAACTAAAAATAGCAACGTCCACATGATGCCGCCTTCGCCTTCGAGTGTTTTTGTGACGATTTGACTCAATCGTCCGAAAAAGCGATATAGCGACCACAAGCCTTGATATAAATTATTTAATCGTGATTCTGTGGTTGAAACCCAGTGGGCGCGGACAGGGTTGAAGATGCGAAATCGCCGACTTGCCCAGACCAAGCCGAAGGTCAAGAGAGAGGCGATGATGGCTTGCAACCATGCTCCGATTTGCATCGCACCATCCCAGCCGATAAATCCTAAAAGGAATTGAATCAAAATTAATAAAATGATTCCTGATGGATACACGGCCTGCATCCATGCGGGTTGGTTATCTAGTGTGTCTCGATTGGTGGAGCGAAGTGTGTGACGAATAAAACCAGCCATCAGTAAGGCTTGAGCAATAATTGCAAATGGAATAAAAAAACTTAAGTTGCCGAGCCATGCACTGGCTGTTAAAGAAAATGGTAAAGCGGAAATGCCCAATACGCCAAGTAACATGATGCGATTAAGCCGAATGTTTTGGGCTGATGCTAAAAATAATATGCCACCGACCAAAACCAAAGCACAACCCCATGCCACTGCTCCGATTGGGTTGCCACTTAATGCTGAAAGAATAGCAAGTGATGCAATGCCAATCACCCAATGGGGGCGACCATTTAATTCATCTGGCGCGCGAAGCCAAGTCCAACCTGCGTAGATGGCGGCTATTAAAGTCAATGAGATTAAGATGGGCGTGAGACTCGATGTTAAGATACCAACTGGAATACGCCCCAACAGAATCAAACTTGATGCGGCTGAAATTAATCGTAAGGCTGTTCCAAACCCACGCCTCAAATTTGATTCGGGTGCGTATGGCAAATGTAACGGAAGTACGCCCAAACGCAAGCCAGAAGCAATGACAAGAAAAATACCTGCACTGGCAGACATAGATTGAAATTCAAACGTATTGGCTTCGGCGATACTAGTCATACTGCCCCATAATAAAAACCCAATACCGAATGCCCGCGTTGAAAAAGAGATGACTACTTTCTCGTTGTTTGATGCGCCATCAACTGAACTCAAGTGAATGATTAATTCTGTTAAGTCTAATGCCGCCCACAACAATAACAAAGTCAGTGGGTTGTTTGATGTGACTGCTAAAATGCCTGCGCCACCTAAAGCCAAAGTCCCTGCCCAAACGGATGTATTCACATATACAGGCTGAGTGACAGCCGTTAATAAAATAGATAAAGTTAATGCCGCAATGCTAAGCGCGAATGGAAATGAAACGCCATCGGCAGTAAAAATCAAAGATGAATTAAATGCATCTAATGTTGGTATGCCCGGCAAAGCAATATTCAAAGGTAATTGCACAAGCCATAAAAATACACTCACAAAGCCAAGCATCGCGCCACCAACTGCCACCAGCCATGTGTAACGCGCTTCAGGGCGAAAAATTCGCAAGCCAACCAAAATCAATGACGTTAGAAAAAATAAAAGACAAGAAATTAAAATGAGCATGAGATAAGTTAATTGTAACAGTTTTATTACTATGGAAATTTATCTTTTTGCCTTTGGTAAAATCCTTGCATGACCTTTCGACCTTTCAGACCATTAAGACTTATTAGACTAGTTAGACCCTTCAGACTACTTGGACTTTTCGGATTACTCATCATCTCTTGTACTCCTCCCACCGCCTCACCACCTGACTTGATACCTGCTACTGTTCCCGCCAGCAATTTGCCTACACCCACACCATTCCAACCACAGACAATCAATTCCGCAGACCCATACCTTGCATTGACCACACCACAAGCAGTTCCTACATTTACACCTTACCCGGCGCAATATGTCTTGCCACAAGATATAACTGCTCCTATAGAAATCATCCCATCTTTCGAGAATAACTTAACAACCTACAATCCGTTGACTGGTCTTGCTGTCAGTGACCCGACTTTATTACAACGCCGACCTCTTGCAATCAAAATTGGCAACTCACCAGATTACGTCCGCCCGCAATCTGGACTTTCAATGGCAGATGTCGCTTTTGAATATTACATCGAATGGGGTGATACAAGATTCATCGCAATTTTTTACAGTAATAATGTAGAACGTGTCGGTCCAGTCCGTTCAGGTAGATTTTTTGATGAACATGTCGCTCGCATGTATCACTCTTACTTGATGTTCAAAGGCGCCGACCCACGTGAATTAAGCTACCTAACCGACTCAGATTTAAATCCATTTTTGGTGAGCGTGGGCATTGGAGAATGTCCGCCTTACTTTATTGGACCTTACAAACGTGATTCCTATAACAACGTGTTTTTCAACATGCTGAAATGGGATGCTTGTATGCAAACAAAAGGTTTAGATAATTCTCCACAAGTGATTAGTGGTGGCTTTTTCTCTGAAGAAATGCCGGAATCTCAATTAACTGCCACCAAAATTTATTCTTATTATTCAGTTTATAACTATAGCTACTGGGAATATGACCCAATTGCCAAAAACTTTATCCGTTATCAGGAAGCAAAAGATCGAGTGCGCGGAAATGCCGAAGCGTATGCTCCACTCACCGACGACTACACAGGCTTCCCTATTACGGCAGAGAACGTGGTTGTGATTTTCGTCCCGCATATTTTTGTAAACACATATAACTCAGAAGATGAGGTGTATCACATTGACTTGATAGATTACGGCAATGCCATCGTCTATCGTGATGGGCTTGCTATCCCAGCCTATTGGATTCGGGCTGAAGAAAATCAACCGCTTTTGTTAACCACCTTAACAGGCGACCCAAT
>DQGV01000430.1 GCA_003524705.1 Anaerolineae bacterium
TTCCCAAAATCCGCGTTTATCACGCGGCATAAATTCAATGGAGCGAAGCCATTTTGCGCCTTTCCACAAATATGGAGTTTCTACTTCTTGGCCGGGAATGAATCCCACCACGCCACGTAATGGATAGCCATGGTCTGCATCAATAGGTTCACCATTGAAATGAGTCGCTAACAAAAAATTATCTTGCAAAACAACTTCTAATGGCAAGTTGACAGTGAATCCATACTCAGCATGTTGCATCACATATTTTGCAGAAGGTTTGATTTTGAAAAAGCCTTGTTCCACCAAAGTTCTTACAGATACACCTTCCCACTCTGTATCAAATTTACTCCAGCGCGTCACACAATGAATATCCATTTTTATTTTTGCACGCGGCAATTGATTGAACTCAGCCCAACTCCAACGTTTTTCTTCTTCCACTTCACCCCACACCCGAAAATCCCAAGTGGTCGGATTAAATGATGGCACAGGTCCATAATGCAAAACGGGGAATTTCAAAGTCAATGACTGACCTGGTGGAAGTCGCCCTTCATTACGAACGCGCTCTTCCTCTTTTCTTCTATCCAAACCTTCAAAGCCAAACATAAGTCACCTCGCTCAAAATAATTTCAACACTGCATAGACACATCAACTACCCCCAATGTTACCAAAAGATAAAAATTTTCTTAACTAATCCCCACCACATCAACACCATTTTTCTCCAAAACATCTCGCAACAACTTTGCATTTTCAACCGCATTCAAATTGTCTCCATGCAAGCATAAAGTGTCCAGCCCGCCAGCCTGAATCAACGTCAAAGCATGATGCGCAACTTCAATAGATGATTCAATCACCGCACCAGAAATATTTCTTGACACCAAACTGCCATCCGAGTTATATCTTCTATCAGGAAAACCTTCGCGTGCGACTCTTAATCCCATCTTGATGCCCGCCTCAATTGACCTTGAACCTGCCAGCCCAACTAGAATTAAATCTTCGCCTACACTTTTTATCGCATGGACAATGACTCTTGCTAATTCATCATCTCGCGCAGATTGGTTATACAACGCGCCATGCGGTTTGACGTGAGATAAGATTGCATTTTCTTCTTTACAAATTTTCGAAAATAAATCAATTTGATAACTAACAATTTTCTGTGCTTCATCTGGTGAAAGATTCATTTCTACACGACCAAAATTTTCTCTATCTTCCCAACTCGGGTGAGCACCAATATTTATATTAAATCTTTTTGCAAGTCGAATTGTTTCTCGCATTGTTTTTTCATCACCAGCATGAAATCCACAAGCAATATTTGCAGATGTGATGAAAGGCATAATCGCTTCATCATTTCCAATCCCTTCGCCGAGGTCACAATTGAGGTCTATTTTCACAAGCTAAGAAAACATCAATCCACAGATATAAGGCAAACTAAATAACAAACCCAGCAAACCTGAAAAAAATAGTAAATTCTGAGTTCCATAAGTTGGCACTTGACTCGCTTGAACATCTGAGGCATGTTTCTCACGAACTTCATTTGGTTTGTTGGTTATCAACATATCAATTCTGCGTAATGCTATTGACGGTGCTCTTAAATAAGAACCAATCAGGGTTGTCAATATAGAAACAAGAAATAAAGCAAAACCCACTTGCAAATCAAAAATCAAGTACAGCAGAAAAGCCAAAACTCCCAAACCTATAGTACCAGCAAGTATTTTCAAAAGAAATTGACCTAAATTTCCTTTTGGTTCATTATTTTCCATTTCCGATTCCTTTCATCATCATACGATATTTTTCTTGTGCTTCTTCTACATCAACTTCTCTAAATCGAATTTTACTATTTCCTGACTCACATTGTGCTAACAAAGGTAAATCAGCCTTGATGACATTTGCAATTTTTGGGTAACCACCAGTCGTTGGAGAATCAGCCATCATCACAATCGGCTGACCTTGATTTGTAATTTGAATACTGCCCATTGTCATGCCTTCTGAAATCAATTCGGTTTTATCTGATGATTCAATTGCTTTTCCCTCTAAACGATAGCCCATTCTGTCAAATGACTTGCTCAATGTATATTCATTTTCAAAAAAAGTATTATCAAACCTATCTCGTTGCGGACCAGAAATGACTTCAATCATTGGTGTTTGACTATATTGAATATGTTTTTGCACAGGAAAATCTCTGGTGGCGAGTTTGGTTAATTCGGTTGAGGGTTTTCCACTTTGCAAAACATCACCTGCTTGAATTGCATTTCCAAGTCCGCCGCGAATGTAAGTGGATGATGAACCTAAAACTTGCGGAACATCAAATCCGCCAGCAATAGCAAGATAAGCCCAATTGCCTCCGCTTGTTTTTTTGATTTGCACATGCCAACCTGCACGCACATAAAACGAAGTCCATAATGGAAACGTCCAAATATAATTTTGAACTTCGTAACCTGCGCCTGTCACTGCCAAAACACAATCTTGTTTTGCTTGAAAAGTAATTTCACCTAAGCCAATTTCAATCACTGTTGAATCTTCCGAATTTCCCACAAGATAATTTGCAGATTGATATGCAAACCAATCCATTGCACCTGAAACAGGTACACCGAAACTTTGATAACCTCTTCTACCCAAATCTTGAAATGAGATAAATCCCGAAGCATCAATAACTTTTAACATCATGCCTCTGGAATAAATTTCACAGTATCACCGGGTGAAAATAAAAATGGTGTTTCACTTGTTGGGTCAAATAGTTTCAATGTAGTCCAACCTAAAAGATGCCACCCCCCGGGAGAATCAAGCGGATAAATCCCAGTTTGAGAGCCTGCAATAGCAACAGAACCAGCTTGAACGGAAGTCCGAGGCGTTTGTAAACGCGGCATCTCGAGTCGTGAATCTAAAATCCCCATGTATGGAAAGCCCGGCGTGAATCCCATCATGTAAATTTGATATTCTTTTTCAGAATGGATTTTGATAATTTCTTGAATTGACAACTTGAGTGTGGATGAGATGATTTCTAAATCGTTCTGACCTTGGCCGTATCTTACTGGGACCTCATGCCTGCGCGCTGTTTTTTGAAACGAATCATTAACCTGATTCATTTTTTCTTGAATAATATTTTTGATTTGTTGATATGTAAAATCTAAATCATAATGCACGAGCAACGTGCAATACGCAGGGACAGTTTCAAGTATGCCATTTGTGTTTTGCAAAAGCGCGTTGAGTGCATGCACACGATGATTAATGATTGGATTGATTTCATCACCGAGTTGCACAAGCAATGCAGAATCACCAAGTGGCTTAAACATCAGATTTCAAAAACAGAAATGGATTCGATGTGATACGTTTGTGGAAATAAATCAAACGGCGTGACGTGTTTAAGTTTATAACCCGCATTGATTAATCTCGCCGCATCCCGCGCAAGTGTAGATGGGTCACATGAAACATAAGCAATGATTTGCGGTTTGATGTTTACAATTGCATCCAAGGCATGTTTTTCAATCCCTGCACGTGGCGGGTCAAGGATGACATGAGTTGGCGTTTTGATTTGATTTTCAAGTTTAGGCAAAATTTCTTCGGCGGTGCCTTCATATAAATCTATATTTTCAAATTCATCTAAATTGAAAACAAAATCCTCACAAGCAGATTGGGATGATTCAATACCAATTACTTTTTGATATTTGTCCGCAAAGAATTTACTGAATAAGCCAACGCCGCAGTAGATGTCAAGTAAAGTAATTGGCTCATTAGTAATTGGTAATTGAGTAATTAAATACTCAACCATTTTCTCTGCCATTTTAGTATTGACTTGAAAAAATGATTGGCTAGAAACTTTGAAATCTTTATCTAAAATTTTGATAAATGTATGTTCTTGACCTGCAATGACTACTGGATGATTTTCATAAACATGAATCACAGAAACATCGGCTTCAACTTCAAGTTCTGGTGTTTCAGGTAATTCGGATTCAAGAATGAGGATTAACTCATTTTCATCACCAGAACGGAGCGAAACACGTTCAAGATTTAAGTTGGATTCAAAATTCAATTCTTTCCAAAATGAATCAATTGAAGTTTCTGGTAAATGACATTCATCAATGGCAAATGCAGAATTTCCTTTGGAATTGATGAAACCTAACTTACCCTCATTTGTTAAGTGAAATTGAATATTATTTCGATAATTCCATTCGTTTGGCGATGGAATCATCGTTTGCACT
>DQGV01000124.1 GCA_003524705.1 Anaerolineae bacterium
CTACACCGAGTAATGGGTTAGAAGGACCACCAGGACCAGCTGGGAGTGGTGCAACTGCAAGTTTGTCACCTAATGCGGTGCGATAATCACCCATTGCCCAGTTACCATTGGTAATGGCGGCAACGCTTCCTTCAGTGAATGGAGCAAGACCATCACCATCGTTGCGGGGTAAGCCATTGGCTACTGAAATTTGATACAAATCATTCAAATAGGAAACAGCAGCGGTAACATTGGCTTGATTGGCTTCATCAGCTACGAAGTTGAATTGGTCATCAAAAATTTGACCACCAAATGAACCGAAGAAACCCCAGTGATGGTAACAACCATAACTAATTGCGATTGGTGTTCCACCTTCCATTAAGGCTTTAAGTTCGTCGGTTGTGGCAGGAGCTTCTGGGAGCAAGTCTGTGTTGTACCAGAAAGCAACAGCCTTCAAAGATTCTGGAATACCATACATCTTGCCATCGTACATCATGCCACCTTGTGAAAGTTCACTATAGTCGCCGAGTTTGCCAGCAACAAGGTCAGTGATGTCGGCAATGGTGCCTGCACGTGCTTGACCACCAAGGTTGTCGTTTGGTGCTACAAAGAAATCAGGTCCACCACCAGCGGCAACATCAGTATCATATTTTGTGAACAAGTCACCGAATGGCACTTGAAGCACATTGATTGTAATATTTGGCATATCTACTGCGGCTTGTTCAAGAATGGTTGCTAAAGCAGTTTCTTCAGCAGAGCCAGTACCATAAGCGTGCCAGAAAGTGACTTCAACAGGTTCTGCAACAGGTTCTTCTGCGGGAGCATCAGTTGCGGCAGGTTCTTCAGCTGGTGCTTCGGTTGCAGGAGCGCCACCACCACAAGCGGCGAGTGCGAGGGAGGCAATCACCAACAGGCTTAATAAAGCGAGCAAATTCTTTTTCATTCTCTTTTTTTCTCCTTGAAATAATTTAAAACAGTTAGCTTCATTGTTTTTTCATAAAGTATTTGCTTGCGTGCCCGGCACCACCTCCTTCATCGCGTTTACCGAATCGCTTCTTCAGTACTGGCATCAAAGATGTGGAATTTATCCATATCAAAGATGACTTGCATTTCATCACCAACACGTTTCTTGGAGCGTGGATCCACGCGGGCAATGAATGTATTTTTACCATTTACTAAATACAAGAAAGTTTCATTTCCCATTAACTCGGTCACATCCACTTTAACTGGAACTTTTTCACCATGAATATTGACTGGGGCAAATTCTGGGTCGTGAATATTTTCTGGGCGAATACCAAAGATGACACTCTTACCGTCCAAATTTTTATATGGACCAGAAAGCGCATCAGGAATATGGACTTTGAAGCTTTCTGTATCTACGGCAACTTTTCCTCCGCTGACGCTTAATTTCGCAGGGAAGAAGTTCATAGCAGGTGAGCCAATAAAACCTGCCACAAAGAGATTATTTGGTTTATCGTATAAGGCTTGGGGAGTGTCTAATTGTTGTAACAAGCCTTTATTAATGACCGCGATGCGAGTTGCCATCGTCATCGCTTCGGTTTGGTCGTGAGTCACATAGATAAATGTGGTTTGCAAGCGTTGATGTAACTTGCTGATTTCAGCACGCATTTGCACGCGTAATTTTGCATCTAAGTTTGAAAGCGGTTCATCAAACAAAAACACTTTCGGCTCACGCACAATCGCGCGACCGACAGCCACACGTTGGCGTTGACCACCCGATAATTGACGGGGCTTGCGGTCTAACAAATGGGTAATATCTAAAATTTGAGCAGCTTCATCTACGCGGCGTTTGATTTCAGCTTTTGGGGTTTTGCGAAGCTTCAAACCAAATGCCATATTATCGAAAACCGATAAATGCGGATACAAAGCATAAGACTGGAACACCATGGCAATATCTCTATCTTTCGGTGCCACATCGTTTACCACGCGGTCATCAATTTTAATTTCACCGGCAGTAATTTCTTCCAGTCCAGCCAACAGGCGTAGGGCAGTCGTCTTGCCACAACCTGATGGTCCAACCAATACTAAAAATTCTTTATCCTGAACTTGAATGTTCAGTTTCTTGATGATTTCTACATCACCAAATTTCTTGTCTACGTTCTGATATGTAACACTTGCCATGGGAAAATCCTCCAGTCGTAAGAATATAGTGACTTGATTATAAACCCAAGCCTAAAAATTCAATATGATTCGGGAGGACGAGTTTGTTGCCCCCATAAACAAAAAACTAGAGTAAAACAGGCTTGCCAGTTTCAGCCGAATGTAGAAAAGCCAAAATTGTTGCCACATTGGCTCGGCTATCTGCTAAAGAAATACGGGGCGGTTTATGAGTCAAAACTGCATCACACATATCTTCCACTTCACCTAAGTACAATTCTTGTCCTTTAATTTTTATCTTCTGTTGTTTGCCAGCGCGCGTCAATATAATTTCATTGCTGATGCTTGGTTTAAAAGGAAATGGAACATACAACGTAGCATCTGACCCAACAATTTCCATATATGTTCTGGCTGGGATTTTAAATCCGCTATCAAACTGCGCAAGGATTCCATTTCCAAAGCGCATTTGACCTGTGAACAATACATCGCCTCCTCCTTGACCTGCAACCTGCCAGCCAAATACCTCAGCAGGCTCTGCGCCGACGATGGTTCGGGTAAACGAAATCGGGTAACAACCTACATCCCAAATGCTTCCGCCACCTAACTCTTTGAAATTTCTATAATCATTTTCACGATTTAAGAAAAACGAAAAGGCACCTTTGATGAGTTGAATCTTTCCTAATTCGCCACTATCCACAATTTCTTTTACCTTCAAAGTCTGTGCGTGGTGACGATACATAAATGCTTCGGCTAACACTTTGCCTGTTTCTTTTGCGGCAGAACTCATGGCATCTATTTCATCTAATGTTAAGGCTAAAGGTTTTTCGCATAAAACGTGTTTGCCAGCGCGTAATGCTTTAATCGTCCATTCGGCGTGAAGATGATTTGGTAACGAATTGTAGATGACATCAATTTCAGGGTCGTTGAGTAAATCATCATAACTTCCGTGCGCTTTCGGGATTTTATTTTCACGGGCGTATGCTTGGGCTGAGTCAATGCTTCGGGAAGCCACAGCAAGTAGCAACGTCCGTTTTGAGGCGCGTAGGGGTTTTATCAAGGCTTGGTTGATTCTTGCAGTGGAGAGAAATCCCCAGTTAAGAATTTTGTTCATCTTTCATTCTCCTAAACAGAATAAAAATAAAAGTAAGCGTTAATATTGACATAATTAACGCCAAACTGAAACCAATTTGTAAACCAAAAAACTCACTACCCCATGCCATTACCCAAGGACCAAACGTGCCACCTAACCCTGCAAATGTAAATAATACGCCGAGCAATGTGTTGACGTTTTCATGATGTGTATCTGAAACGGCAGCGGTGATGGTGGGGAACATGATAGAAAAAAATAAACCTGTTAATGGGAGGAAAATATATAAATCTGTAAATATGCCAATAGCAAGGCTAATCACTGAAATGAAGGAAGCCAATAAAATAGAACGCAGATAACCAAAGCGTTGGACGAAAAAACCGCCGAGTAAACGTCCGAGCATGATCATGGCGAAGAAAACAGCCAGCATTTGGTTGCTGAATGCTACGGATAAATTTTGAATATCTTGTAAGTACACAACCAGCCACGAAGCCAAACCAATTTCTACGGCGACGTATAACATGATGATTAAGTAATACAAAGGTATTTGGTCTTTGAAGGCGGTACGAGTGATGCTCTTAAAATCTAATGCTGATTTTTCTTGCGGTTTTGGAAAGCGTAAAAAAATTGAAAATAAAATGAAGGTAACAATCAGCAATAAATCCCAACGGTAAATTGTTCGCCAACTGACGTTTTGATTCAGTAACCAACCTGCAAAAAGTGGGGCAATGGTTGAACCCAAGCCGTGCATCACAGCCATTAAGTTGAGGTATAACCCTTTTTGTTCCTTATAAATGTTAACAATCGTCGCGTTTGGACCGAGCTCAAATGCTCCGAGACCCAACCCGACGATAAATAAAGAGGCGAATAATAAAGAAGCAGAATTGAGTGAACTATACCCTCCAACGCCGATAAAAAGACAAATCCCTGCGAAAACCATTACTACTTTAAGTCCATATTTATCGGCGATAATTCCTGTAAGCAGGGTGGCAATCAAAAAG
This sequence comes from Anaerolineae bacterium, assembly GCA_003524705.1. Next base: position 4,186 of record DQGV01000124.1, read on the forward strand.
CCAACATATTGACCAAAAAATATATTTCCGCCAGTGCCATAATCAATATTTAATTCCGCTAACATAGGCGGAAGGGTTGAACCTTTAAGATTATCTGTAACACCAAAGATAAAGAACGCGAAAAAACAAGCGGCAGTTAATAGCCTAGAATGATTTATATTGAATTTATTTTCCATATTTTTTTGTGAGAGCCTAAGAATGAGATTTTATTTTCGAGTAGCCACGTGATTAATAATATCATCTGCCACGATGGCAACTGCACCAATTAAACTTGCATCGGGACCAAATGTTGAAGGGACAATTTCCACCTGTTGACCAATCTCTGGCATCGAGTGGCGTTTTACGGCTTCGATAATATTGGGTAACAAATATTTTTCCGCAATACTTAATGGTCCACCTAAAATCATTTTGCTTGGATTGAAAATGTTAATTAACCCTGCAAAACCCTGACCCATTGCCAAACCTGCTTCTGCAAATGAATCAATCGCTTCTTTATCGCCTGCATCTGCCGCTTGTTTAATCAGCGGAATCGTTAACTCAGAATTTTGTTCTGCCATCAATTTTGGAATAATGCTTGTGCGTTTTACTTCTAAGCGCGCTCGTACACGTTGAATAATAGAATATTGATTTGCATACGTTTCCCAACATCCGCGATTGCCACAATGACAAACCGTTTGTGATGGTTCTGTCATAATTGGGAAATGTCCAATTTCACCTGCGTAACCATTTTTGCCACGATACAACTTACCATTTAAGAATAATCCACCACCAATGCCAACGCCTGAAAACACAAATAAAAAGTCTTGTACCTGACGCGCCGCACCAAATAAATGTTCAGCCACCGCCGCCGCATTGGCATCATTTTCTACAAAAACTTTTAACTTTGTTTGTTCTGAAAATATTTTTCCAAACGGCACATTACGCCAATGTAAATTGGGAGCAAAAATCAAAACGCCTTCTTTGATGTTGACAGTACCGGGTGTCGTTAAACCAAGACCCAAAAAACGTTGCTTCTTATTTTTCCTAACAGAC
>DQGV01000164.1 GCA_003524705.1 Anaerolineae bacterium
ACGCATTGCTGAAAAGCCCGGTATATGACGAGGCATTGCTATCTTTTTTTCACATTCTGGCGATTCATGGTTTTGGGCAATCGGCTTAATACTCATGTGGTTTTTTGGTGATGCTACTTTCAAAAAATTTGCAACCGTTATTTTTTTTGGTATCGGCGGTTTGGCTGTGGTTGTTTTTGCTGTAAAATTTTTCTTTAAAAGAAAAAGACCAGAAGGAGAATGGGGGACAATTTATAGAAGCACTGACCCGCATTCATTTCCATCTGGACATGCCGCCCGCGCCTTTATGATTGCCGCCCTCGGCACGCTTCTGCTTCCGGGCTGGCTGGCTCTCGTCCTTTGGCTTTGGGCTCCACTTGTCGCATTCTCGCGTGTCACTATGGGTGTGCATTATCTTTCAGATGTGATTGTTGGTGCGGTGTTAGGAATCTTAGTTGCATTCTTTGGTTTGCAAATTTATCAACCTTTAGTTGATTGGTTTTTTTCGATAACAGGATTTCGTTTTTGGTAAAAAATGAGCCACAGAGAACACAGAGACCCTTGAGAAAAATCTCAGAAAACTCTGTGCACTCTATGGCTAAGAATCTTTATGAAAATTCATACTTTCCGTCTTAAACCTCAACAAGATTTTTTTGACTCAATTGAAGAATATGTAAAACAAAATAACATCCAAGCAGGCGTGATTTTATCTGCAGTGGGGAGTTTTACCCATGCTACATTGCGTTTAGCCAATAAAAATACTTATGACGATTATGATGGTCATTTTGAAATTGTCTCTATTACAGGGACGGTTTCAATTCATGGCTCACATTTGCATATCTCGATTTCGGATAGAGAGGGGAAAACCATCGGCGGGCATGTGGTGAGCGGATGCAAAATCTACACCACTGCGGAAGTTGTGATTGCCGAGTTTGAAGATGTGGTCTATAAGCGTGAATTGTATGAAAATGATTCGGGGTACGAGGAACTGGTGGTGTACAAAGCCTAGGGTTGAGAGGCAGGTTTCCCCTTAGGGTGAGGCGGTTTTGGTCAAAACTTTCAAATTCGTTATGTAATAGATATTGTTTTTTACATTTTTTGATGTAGACTATATTTATCAAATCTTAAAGTGGCGGTGTTTTATGCAGTGGCAAAGTAACCCCTATGTTATCCCAATGATAGTCGCAGGCATCATCAGCCTGATTAATGCGTTGGTTGTTTCGCAACGACGTGGCGTGCCTGGCTCTTTGCCTTTGCTGGGGATGTTGCTGGCGTTGAGCGGTTGGAGTTTTACCTACGCGTTTGAGTTGGCAAGTGCAAAAATAGAATGGCAGTTGTTTTGGGCAAAAATTGAATATGTTGGCATTGCTTCGATTCCGACTTTGTATTTGTTGTTTACTTTGGAATATGCACGCCATAAAAAAGTTTTTGAAGGCAAGAGAATTTATTGGGTTTGGATTTTTTCAATTACCACCGTCTTGTTAGTGTGGACGAGCAATTCGCATCAATTATTTTGGACTGACATGAGTCAAAAAGATGGCGGTGGATTTTTATTACTCTCACTAGAATATGGTCCCGCATTTTTTATTTGGATTGCTTACTCGTATGTTAGTTTTTTAATCGGTTCGATTGTTTTGATTCGCAGGTCTTTGGTAAGCCCACCTGAACTGAAATTACAATCTTATATTCTTGTGTTGGGTGCAAGCATTTCTTTTGCTGGTAACATCATTTATTTAACGGGGTTGAGTCCTATCCCCGATTTAGACATCACGCCGATTACTTTAATCCTTTCGATGCTTATTTATAGCATTGGGCTGTTGTGCTTTGGCATTTTAGATATTATGCCGATTGCAGGCGAGACTATTTTAGAAAGCCTTGATGATGTTGTCATCGTGTTAGATGAGACGGGCAGGATTGCTTATATCAATCAGGCATTTGATTATTACATCAATACTGATGCAAAAGATTTTATTGGCAAGCCTGCTTCTGTTTTGCCAATTTGGGATATGTTAAAGAAATTAATTGATTCACACACCATGGCACGCGGTGAAGTTGTCATGAATATTGATGGACGAGAACCAGCCTATTTTCATACTCATATCTCTACAGTGCGTTGGAAGACGCAACGTTTGGGCAAAGCCATCATCTTAGAAGATATTTCTGAACGCCGACGTGCCGAACGAAAAAGTTTTGGTGTGAGTGATGATAGCCTTTTATCTGGCGATAGTATTCCAGTGATTATGATTTTGCGCGCGCGCAAGATGAAAAAATTATGGAAGTGAATCGTTCTTTTATTTTATCTTTGGGATATGAACGAAAAGATGTTGTAGGGAAGTCTCCGCTTCAAGTTGGACTTTGGAATGCGTATGAACGCGGAGAGTTTTTCCAAGCCTTTCGCGGAAATGGTTATGTAAAAAATCATCCACTTGCGTTGGCAAATGTGCGCCAAAAGAAAGAGACGTATCATGTCTCAGCGCATAAGATGGAGACTCAAGATATCAGTTATATTGTGATGATGGCGAATTTGAAGGCGGAATAAATCTGTAGGGGCGAGGGCTTGTGCCACGAAGTGGTATTATCTCGCCCAACGGGCTGGAAGACCCAGCCCTTACGAAATTGCTTTCAAAAACTCTTCTTGATTAATCACAGTCTCTTTCAAATTTAGTAATTTTCCCAATCTTGTTAATTGTGGCGGGTCAACATATGTTTGCGCAAGAATCTCTTCTTGACCTAACACTTCACGCGCTTTACCGTCTAATAAAATTTTTCCATTGGATAGTGCAATCACGCGCTCAAAATTTTCGGCGCAAAAATCAATGTCATGTGTAATGGTAATAACGGTTTTGCCTTGTTTCTTTAATTCAGAAATCACATGCGCGATTCTTGAAACGTTCGCAAAGTCTTGACCTGTCGTTGGCTCATCAAAAATTACAATTGGCGTATCCATTGCAATGATAGATGCTAACGCCACCATCTTACGCCACGTAGGGGATAAGTCATACGGATTGGTTTCAGTTTTATCTGTGAGTTCTGTCCAAGCCAAAGCCTGTTTCACTAATTCATCTATCTTTTCTTTTGAATAGCCTAAGTTTTTTGGACCAAACTCAACTTCGGTTAACACATCTCTTGAAAATAATTGTTCATCAGGGTTTTGAAACACATACCCAACTCGTGATGCTAACTTTGCCACAGAATGTTTTGTCGTGTCCCAATCATCAATCATGACTGAACCAGATGTTGGCTTTAACAATCCATTGAAGTGACGAACCAAAGTTGTCTTTCCTGCACCATTTTGACCAACGATAGCAACTTGTTCACCTGAATTAATGGTCAGTGAAATACCTTGTAAGGCTTCGAGACCTGTTGGGTAAGTAAAGTAGAGGTTTGAGATTTGTATTTTCATTGTTAACTATTTTGAAACGTGAAGATTGAAACGTAATTCACGTTTTATGAATCACGTTTCACGAATCCTTCCGCCGCTTCAAACAACGTCACGGGTAATTTATCTTTTTTCCATAAGCCTTGTTTCTTGGCTTCTCTTGCAACAGATGTATATCTTGAAACGCCAAATCCATTTTCAATTAACAAATCAGAAGTTAATACATCACTGGGTTTGCCTTCAGTCAAAACCGCGCCATCTTTCAACGCAATCACACGCGTTGCAAAATGCGCAATCCATTCCACTTTATGTTCCACCATCACAACCGTCATGCC
>DQGV01000486.1 GCA_003524705.1 Anaerolineae bacterium
CGCCAACGATAGAACGAATTTCAGCTTTTGTTTTTCCACGCAAACCAAATGCCACGTTATCAAACACAGTTAAATGTGGAAATAAAGCATGGTCTTGAAATACCATGCCAATGCCACGTTTTTCTGGTGGAACGAAAGTTATAGAATCTGCAACGACACGCTCGCCAATGATGATTCTGCCTGAATCAGGTTTTTCAAAGCCGGCAATGAGTCGTAATGTGGTTGTCTTTCCGCAACCGCTTGGACCCAACAATGCCAAAATTTCGCCGGTCTTTACATCCAAACTGATTTGATTCACCGCTTGGGTATCGTTATATCGTTTTATTAAATTTTCACAGTGGACTGCAATCGAATCTGTCATCATTCAACATTCTTTTCATTTAAGATAAAGTATGCCATTGGCAAAGAGGACATCAATACAATCAATAATGCCGGCGCGGCGGCTTGAGCAAAAAACGCTTCGGATACTGCCGACCAGATACTTGTGGCTAATGTTTTAAATCCAATCGGAGCTAATATCAATGTGGCTGGCAATTCTTTCATGATTGTCAAAAAGACTAAACTTGCACCTGCAATTAAACCAGACTTTAATAACGGCAAGGTAACGCTGAAGAAAACCTGAACAGGATGACGTCCGAGACTACGAGCCGCTTCTTCTACATTCGGGGATATTTGTAGCAATGTTGTTCGGACTGCTCCCATCGCTTGAGGCAAGAATAAAATCCCATACGCGAGCAATAACATTGGGAATGTTTGATACAGCCACGGCACATGATTTGCTCCAAAAAATACCAATGCTAAAGCAATGACAACACCAGGTAATGCAAAAGTTGAGTATGTAATGCGATGTAATAAAAGTGTGGCTTTACTTGGGCGACGTACAATTAAAATCACGACAGGAATTGCGGCAAGTAGAATAACGATTGCACCAATCGCTGAGGCTGAAATTGAATTCCAAGCAATCAACCCTAATGATGGAATGACTTCTCCGGCGCGTAATCCACGAATAAGCCAATATATCAATAAACCTGATGGAAGAATAAGGCTAGCGAATACAACGGTGGCACAAAATAATAATGCTGGCAAACGCCAATGTCCTAATTGAATCAATGCCGGTGGGCGAACCTGACCTGTTCCGATCTGAAAATATTTTGTACGGCTTAACGTACGCGTTTCTATGAATAAGAATACCAATGTAACCAAAACGACAACAAGAGAAAGTAAAGCGGCTTGTGAACGGTCAAAAGAAGTGTATGAAACATAAATAGCGCGTGTAAAGGTGCTATAACGCATAATTGCAACCACGCCAAAATCACGTAATACATATAAAGCGACCAGCAAACTCCCCGCGCCTAAGGCAGGACGCAACAATGGCAATGTAACCCGCCAAAACGTGCTCCAGTTTCCATAGCCTAAACTTCTTGAGGCTTCTTCTAATGAAGGGTCTAATTTGCTTAATGCCGCGCGTGTACTTAATAAGATATAAGGATAACTCAGTAATGTAAGCACAAGCATTGCTCCCGGAAAACCGTAAATTTCCGGTAAGCGTGTCACCCCGAAAAGAGTTTCTAACAGTTGTTGCAACAAGCCTCGCGGTCCGAAGGCAGAGGCGAATAAGTATCCACCAACATAACTGGGAATCACCAACGGCAATGGAGTCAAAATTGCCCACATTTTTCTGAACGGCAAATCTGTACGAACGGTCAGCCAAGCGATTGGAACAGCAATAAAAGCAGAGACAGTTGTTACAGCAATAGCAAGCCATGCAGTTCGAGCAATAGTCTCAAACATTTGTGGACGTAGTAAGCCTTGCCAAGCGTCACTGCCTGCGCCCATCACTCTGATAATGAGATATGTAATCGGAAGAAGAATCGCAATAACAACCAAAATAGAAAATCCCCATAAAATTGGCGTCATTCCTTGGAGTTGGAAAGGGAGACGGATATTCCGTCTCCCTGATTTCACTTGTGTTGCTTGTATGTTAAGTTCCTTTTGTTTATGGTAACAAGCCAGCCTCTTGTAACAATTGAGTTGTACCGGCTAAATCATCTAAATCTACCATATCAATTTCAAGACGATTAAGTTCTGCTAACGGAGTTAATTCACGTTGCAAATTTACACCTTCGGTTAGTGCATACTCATAAGTAGTGCTAGCAAAATATTGTTGCGCTACGGTAGAGAGCATGAAGTCAATAAATTTTAATGCATTGGCTTCATTTTGACCATTTGCTAAACGACCTGTACCGGCAACCATCACCAACGAGCCTGGACCACCACCCGGCAAGAAGTAATTGCGCGCACCAAAATCTTCGCCTTGTTCTGTTAAGAAGCGATACAAATAATAATGATTGACAAACCCAACTTCAACTTCACCATTACCAACTGCTTCAACAATCGGTGCATTGCCTTCAAAAACTTTCGGGTTATTGGCTTGAATCCCTTGTAACCATTCAAGCGTGCGTTCTTCACCCCACACTACGCGCATGGCAGTCACCATCGCTAAGAATGAACCATTGCTCGGAGCCCAACCAATTTTATTATTCCATTTCGGGTCAGTGAAATCCCAAATATCTTCTGGTAATTCAGCAGGCTGAACTAACTCAGTATTGTAGACAACCACACGAGCACGCGCAGAAACACCTACCCACAAACCATCCGGTGAGCGAAACTCAGCCGGCACTTTCGCCAAAGTCTCTTCTGGCAATGGAGCAAATAAACCTTCTTTTGTCACTGCACCCAATCCGCCGGGGTCTTGAGCAAAAAATACATCCGCCGGAGAATTTGCACCTTCTTCAAGCAAAGTAGCCGCAATTTCAGCAGTGCTTCCATAACGAACTTCAACTTCAATACAACTAATTTATCCGACGCTTCAACTTCTTCGGTTGAGGCTGGTTCTGCTGTGGAAACTGATGTTGCTCCGCCACACGCACTTATGATGATTGTCATCACAAGAATCAAAATAAAAAACGTACGCTTACCAAACATCTTCAAACTCCTTAAAAATAGTATTTGCAAATAATAGACAAATCACAAAGTTCGTCTGTATGTTCACGGCGCGTAGTATAATTTCGCCGCTAGAGATAATCTAGATATTTGTA
>DQGV01000465.1 GCA_003524705.1 Anaerolineae bacterium
GTTACAACCCGCATTACCGATTCGCGGTTTCGATTTTTGGATTCCAACGCTCACACTCATCATCACAATTTTTTCTTGGTACATCACAACCGATAACACATTCAACCGAAAAAATATTTTTACACTTGCCATCATCGCAAGCATCATCTTATTGATTAATGCCACAAGATATTTTTCATTCGCACAAATCTTCACGCCATCACGTCCGCCACAAATCGAAATCACATTCATTATCTTTTTGATTTTTGGACTCGTACTTTTTCTCTTAAGAAAAATCTCCGCTTCATTTTTGACCTTAGGCTTGATTCTGCTTATCGGAATTTTTCTTATCTTGAAAATCCCTGCATGGACGTTATGGCTCAGTGCAAGTTTACGTGGCTTCGTTGGACAATCCGTAGAAACCGTATCCGCATTAGATATTCGTTGGCTCGGATTTTCATACGTTGCTTTCAGATTAATTCATACGATTCGAGATAAACAAGCAGGTCGTTTGCCTTCTGTAGATTTAAGTGAATATATTACGTATGTCATTTTCTTTCCCGCTTTCACTGCTGGACCCATAGATAAAATTGAACGTTTTATTAAAGATTTACGCCAACCATTTGCAGGATTAAATACAGAAATATTTTTTAATGCAGGTCAAAGATTAATCATCGGTTTATTCAAAAAATTTGTAATTGCAGATACATTGGCATTAATTGCATTGAACGATACAAACGCAACACAAGTCAATTCCACGTTTTGGTTGTGGATTTTGGTGTATGCCTACGCCTTCCAAATTTATTTTGATTTCAGTGGTTATACAGATATTGCTCTTGGCATTGCAAAATTAATTGGAATTAACTTGCCAGAAAATTTTTCCTCACCCTATCTCAAACCAAACTTGACTCAATTTTGGAACAACTGGCACATGACCTTAACCCAATGGTTTCGTGCTTATTTCTTTAATCCGATTACACGCGGGTTAAGGTCTTGGCAAAAGCCAATGTCAATGCCGATGATGATTTTATTGACTCAAGTTGCTACAATGGCCTTAATCGGCTTTTGGCACGGAGTGACATGGAATTTCACAATTTGGGGTTTATGGCATGGACTTGGTTTGTTCATTCATAATCGCTGGAATGATTTTACAAAAGCCAAAGCCGCAGAATGGGCAAGTACATCTTTTCGTCAATCTATATTAAGTGTAAGCGGAATTATTTTCACTTTTCATTTTGTAGCACTCGGCTGGATATTTTTCGCTCTAAGTTCGCCAGTCACTTCTTGGAATGTGGTTTTGAAATTATTTGGGGTTAACTAAAATCTCTCATATAGATTTCGTAATTAAACCGAGTAATACAGCGTCTTTCAAATTGGAGGTTCAAATGAGCAACGTCAAATACGTAACTGAACAGGATTTTCAACAAGAAGTAATCAGTGCCGATTTACCAGTGTTGGTAGATTTCACTGCCGATTGGTGTCAGCCATGCAAAATGATAGACCCTATTGTTACCCAACTTGCAGGTCAATGGGAGGGCAAGGTCAAAGTCGTCAAACTTGATGCTGACCAAAATCCAAACATTATGATGCAATATGGTGTGATGGGAATCCCTACTTTAATGTTATTCAAAGGTGGCGAAATCAAAGAACGTATGACTGGTTTTCAACCAAAAGATAAACTGGAAGCCAAAGTCACCGCGCACGTATAAAAAAACTCTGAGTATAATAGAGCCGAAATCAATCGGCTCTATTATTTTTAACAAGGAAAAACAGTGTCAGAAAAAGAACTCCTTGAGGCGGGCATCTCTGCCATCAACTCTGGCGATACAAGTCAAGCCGCTTCTATTTTCGCAAAACTTGTGCAACAATTTCCAAACTCTGAGCAAGGGTGGTATTGGCTTGGTATGTCTGTCTCATCCTTTGACCAAAAACATTATTGCTTCAAACGCGCTTTGAGTATCAATCCATATAATATGGATACGAAAAAGCAAATCGCGCTTCTTACCAAAGAGACACCTGATTCAACACCTGTTACATCTACATCAACCCCAGCCTTTTACCCTTCAGATTCAGAACCTGCTTCCTCTATGCCTATGTACATGCAAAAAAATGTTGAAGCGGGCAAACAAGCCTCCCCGTTGAAAGAAGCGCAATCAAATCAAAAACAAAAACCTATCAAAAAGAAAAGCAATAATAGCGTCATTATTTTTTCTATCTTTGCTGGTGTTGGTATTTTAATTTGTACTGCTGTAATTGGTATTTCAATGTTGAGTGGTGGAAATTTTTCTACTTTATTCCCATCACCAAATATGCCTGACCCTTCATATTCTCCTATCCCACTGGTGCCTACGTGGACTGCTACAGTGACACCTGTTACGCAACTTCCTACACCGATGCCAACGCAAGCCTATACACCAAGATATGAAGAAGCAACTTGTATGTTTGAGACACCCAATGAAGTGAGGGTGACGTGCGGGTATGTGATTGTGCCTGAAAGCCGCGCTGGCAACCCAGCCGATACAATTCGATTAGCTGTTGCAGTGTTTCACAGTAAAAGTAGTAATCCTTTACCAGACCCAATTGTATTTTTACAAGGTGGACCAGGCGGAGCCGCAATTGAATTAAGTGCTCAAGGCTACGAAGTGGTTGTTGAACCATTTATTTCTGAAAGAGATTTTGTGGTGTTTGACCAACGAGGTACAGGTCTTTCAACACCTGCACTCAAATGTGATGAGCTAGATAAAGTATATTTTCAAGATATTTACGGAACCATTGAAAATAGTACGCGTGAATTGGTATATCAAAACGCCCTGTTTTCGTGTGGCGGGTTTCATCGTTCAAATGGAATAAATTTGCAGGCTTATTCAACTGTTGAAAACGCGGCGGATTTAAAAGATGTTGTACAATTGCTGGGTTATGAAAAAGTAAATTTATTCGGCGTTTCGTATGGAACTCGCCTTTCCCTTGTAACCATGCGAAATCATCCTGAAATTGTGCGCTCTGCTATTTTAGATTCCGTTGTGCCTGTGGAAACGAATGTTTTACATGCCTATCCTGATTCGGTTAAGTCGGCATTAGCCAAAACATTTGAAACTTGTATGGTGAATGTTAAATGTAATACTGCATACCCAGAACTTGAAAAAGTTTTTTGGGAGTTGGTGAATCAATTAGATGAAAGACCAGTTACATTGACCACTTCTGCTTACCCGATTGGAACTGTTACTGAAACATTAGATGGGCATTATTTACTTTCTGTTGTATTGGGTCTTTCTAGGAATGACCGTTATCTCAATACAATTCCGCAAACGATATATCGTGTTAAAGGTGGCGATTATACAGTGCTGACACTGGCACAATATTCATTGCCCTATATATTTGATGGAGTTAACCCAGCCTTATATATCTCTACGATGTGTCGTGAACATGTACTTGCTTCTACTGAAGAAGAATTGAAGGCAATTTCTGATACTTTAGATTTAGACTCTTTAATCTGGCGCCCGTTTTATGGCGGGTTTGATGAAATGTACGAGGCGTGTAAAACTTGGGGCGCGGCAGGACCAGATTTAGGTGAGAATGATGCAGTTATCAGCGATATTCCTAGCATTATTATTGAAGGTTCTTATGACCCTGCTACGCCTCCATTTATGGGGAAACAGGTTGCTCAGAATTTGGCAAATAGCTTCTATTTTGAATTTCCAAACGCAGGACATGTGCCAAGTTTAGATAATCCAGAGGGTTGTGCCATGAAAGTGGTACTGGAGTTTCTTAGAAGCCCTCTCATAGAACCGAATCGGCAGTGTGTAAGCGAAATTCCAGCAGTGGAACATCTTGTGCCTTATACAGGTGAACCTGCGCTTGAGTTAGAAACTGTCAATACGTTAGGAGTTAGGGTCAAAGTACCTAAAGATTGGTACAACGATTTTGGTGTTTTTGTAAGATATTCCTCTCCATTTGATGCAACGCAAGTGGCGGCATTGCGTGCAGTAATTGATACACAAGAATTAAGAGAATATTTCTCTGCAAGCATTTACGGCTATCGTGGTCTTGATGGTCCACTAGTAGAATCTGGTGTTTTGAATTTCAATGGTTTAACATGGAAGTTATATTTTTCCACGTCAAATGGACGTCCGGTAGATATTGCTATTGCAGAAGAAGGTTTTACTTCTTTGATTATTATCATGTTTACTCACCCAGATGAACATGATGCCTTTTACCGAACTTTATTTTTACCAATGATTGAATCGGCTCAGTAAATTTGTTGACGATTCTCGCCCCTTCGTGGTATTATTTTGCGCACTAAAAACCAGCCAAAGGCTGGATTTGTTTTGTCTAACCATTAGAGGAGTATCGTATAAGCGCCAACGAGTTTAGAGTAAATGAGGGCATCCGTGTAGCGGAAGTGCGCCTGATTGGTCCAGATGGAGGCAACATAGGTGTTGTTTCTATCAAGGAAGCTTTGAAGATTGCACGTGAAGCGGAATTGGATTTAGTAGAAGTTTCGCCGGGAGCCAACCCACCCGTCTGCCGTGTAATGGACTTTGGTAAGTTCATTTATGAAAAGGCGAAAAAGGAACGCGAGGCGAGAAAATCACAGACGAAGATTGAAGTAAAGGAAATTCGTCTGCGCCCGAAAACGAATGAGGCTCATCGTGGTTTTAAAGTGGATGATGCTCGACGTTGGCTGAATCAGGGACATAAAGTGCGTGTGACGGTTAAATTCCGTGGGCGCGAAATGGATTACCCTGAAATTGCGCTTGAAGATTTGAAAGAAGTTGCTGAATCACTTTCGGATGTAGCAACGATTGAAGTACCACCTCAAATGGAAGGTAGAACGATGTTGGTGGTTCTTGTACCAGCAAAGGCTGGGGCAGGGAAAAAGAAAGAAAAGAGCGAACAGGCTGACGTTAAGAATGAAGCGGAAGCTTAATCAAGAGTAAGACCCAAAAGATGTTGAAAGTCTGCGGGCGTGAGAATGTCCGCAGTTTTATTTTA
>DQGV01000464.1 GCA_003524705.1 Anaerolineae bacterium
GTAAATTTGTTGACGATTCTCGCCCCTTCGTGGTATTATTTTGCGCACTAAAAACCAGCCAAAGGCTGGATTTGTTTTGTCTAACCATTAGAGGAGTATCGTATAAGCGCCAACGAATTTAGAGTAAATGAGGGCATCCGTGTAGCGGAAGTGCGCCTGATTGGTCCAGATGGAGGCAACGTAGGTGTTGTTTCTATCAAGGAAGCCTTGAAGATTGCACGCGAAGCGGAATTGGATTTAGTTGAAGTTTCGCCGGGAGCCAACCCACCCGTCTGCCGTGTAATGGACTTTGGTAAGTTCATTTATGAAAAGGCAAAGAAAGAACGGGAAGCCAAAAAGGCTCAGACCAAGATTGAAGTAAAGGAAATTCGTCTGCGCCCGAAAACGAATGAGGCACATCGTGGTTTCAAAGTGGATGATGCCAGACGTTGGCTGGGGCAAGGTCATAAAGTGCGTGTGACTGTGAAATTCCGCGGACGCGAAATGGATTACCCTGAAATTGCGCTTGAAGATTTGAAGGAAGTTGCTGAATCGCTTTCGGATGTGGCTATGATTGAAGTGCCACCTCAAATGGAAGGTAGAACGATGCTCGTAGTGCTTGCGCCTGCAAAGGCTGGGGCTGCGAAAAAGAAAGAAAAAACAGAGCAGGCTGAAGTTAAGAACGAAGCGGAAGCCTAATCAAGAGTAAGACCCAAAAGATGTTGAAAGTCTGCGGGCGTGAGAATGTCCGCAGTTTTATTTTACCGAAAGGAGAAAACCAGTATGCCTCGCAAAGCAAAACCTGGAAAGAAATACAAGCTGAAGACCCACAAAGCGACATCTAAAAGATTTCGTTTGACCGGCTCCGGCACACTTGTGCGAACGAAAGGTGGCAAAAGCCATTTACGTCGCCGTACTTCTGACCGAACCAAAGCATTATTGAGCGAAATGGTGACTGTGAAAGGTCGCAGTTATATCAAACGCATTAAGCGTCTCGCTCCAAATATGGAAGCCTAGTCTTCCGATTGTCGTCAATTTTTATATGCGGCTTACGGGTGTATGCAACTGGTATAACTTACCGACGCCCGCGAGTTTGCAGGAGGTATAAAGTAAGATGCGCGTGAAAGGTGGTCCGCAAGGACATTTACGTCATAAGAAAATTTTGAAAATCACGAAGGGGCAACGCGGCTCAAAACATCTTTTGTTCAAACGAGCAAATGAAGCGATGTTGAAAAGCCTGTGGTACGCCACTCGTGACCGCCGTGTGCGAAAACGTGATTTACGCAAGTTGTGGATTGCACGTATCAATGCCGCGGCACGTTTGAATGGCACCACATACAGTCGTTTAGTGGCTTCCATGAAGAAAGCAAACATTGAACTCAATCGCAAGATGTTGGCTGACTTAGCAGTACGAAACCCACAAGCCTTTGCGGCAGTGGTTTCACAAACAAAGTAAATCAATTGGGACACGGTGACGTGTCCCAATAATTTTTAACGGGGTAAAATAGAAAAATGAATTCCATTATCGTTGAAAGAAAATTATCTACAAATCAAACTCTACAAATTGTGCAGGGTGATATTACGATTGAAGAAGTGGATGCCATTGTCAATGCGGCGAATGAAGATTTGCAACATGGTGGTGGCGTAGCGTGGGCGATTTCAAATAAAGGTGGCTCTGCTATTCAAAAAGAAAGTGATGATTGGATACGCAAGCATGGAAGAGTTTCTCATGCGCTTCCTGCGTGGACTTCGGGCGGGTTGCTGAAAGCGCGACATGTGATTCACGCCGTCGGACCTGTTTGGGGTGACGGTGATGATAATAAAAAAATATCAGATGCAGTGACAGGTTCTTTACGAGTTGCAGATGAATTGAAATGCAAATCCATTTCTATGCCAGCCATTTCAACAGGGATTTTCGGTTTTCCAAAAGAACGCGCGGCGGGGATTATTTACAAGTCTATTGAAGATTATTTTGTGGAAAATAAAAATTCGGAAATTCAACAAGTTCGGATTATTCTATTTGATGATTCTTCTGTGAAAGTATTTCGTTCAGTTTGGGATAAAACTTTTTAATTTTCAAATGATTACCTCCAACCAAAACTCAAAAATAAAACTTGTTCGGGCATTAGTAAGTCGTGCAAAAGAGCGGCGTGAGGCGGGATTATTTGTAATTGAAGGTGTGCGTTTGTTTGAAGAAGCAGTCAATAGTAATTGGGAAATTAAGTTTGTTTTGTATGATGAAACATTGAACGAAAGAGGAAAGAAGAAAGTAGAAAGCCTTAAGAATATTGAAGTTGAAGAAGTCTCTGCAAGTGTGATGAAATCCATTAGTGAAACAGAATCCCCTCAAGGGATTCTGGCAGTTCTCAAATTCTCCCAATTACCGATTCCCGAATCTCCAAATCTTATTTTAATTCCTGACCAAATCCGTGACCCGGGAAATTTGGGCACATTACTTCGGTCAGCACTTGCAACAGGCGTACAAGCTGTGTTACTTCCACCAGAAACAACGGATGCATTTGCTCCCAAAGTTTTACGTTCTGGGATGGGAGCTCATTTCAAATTGCCTATTCAAGAAATGAGTTGGGAAGAAATAAGTCAGGTTGTAAAGTTGGCAGGTTTGAATGTTTTGATTGCAGATATGAATGGAGAATCGTGTTGGGAAACTGATTTACGAAAACCAATGGCTTTGATTATCGGCAGTGAAGCTGAAGGAGCAAGTGAATCTGCAAGAAAATTATCAAATGGAAAAATTAGCATTCCCATGTCTGGAGATATTGAGTCATTGAATGCGGGAGTTGCTGGGTCAGTGTTGATGTTTGAGGTATTAAGACAACGTTTGAAAGTTTAAAGGTTTGAATGTTGAAAAGTTTCGACCTGTAACTTGCAAATTGTCAAACCTTCCAACAGATAAATATGAAAATCCGCTCAATTACTTATTTTTGTAATCCAAAATATCCTTTTGATGACAACATCCTGCAAAAAGCAGGAGGATTTTTATCCAAGGCAAAATCCGCATTTGAATCTGCGGGTTATGAAGTGCAAACTGTTCGCTTAGCAACGATTCCATTTCCAAAATTGCTTGGTGAAAAAAATATAAATGATTTACCTAAGTTTGCGAATAATTTTTCTAAAGCCATTCAAGGAGTTGGGATTTCTTACGCTTCGTTAGGACCTGTTTTGCCTGAATTTCCAAAAAGTTATCAGGTAATTCCAGAAGCGATTTCTGCAAGTGAAAATATATTTTTTAGTGGAGCAATGACAAGTGACAACAATATTCATCTTGCACAAGTTAAAGCATGTGCTGAGATTATCGTCCGAAATGCGCCGTTAGACCCAAATGGTTTTGCAAATTTAAGATTCGCGGCTTTAGCGAATGTCAAATCAGGTGCTCCATTTTTCCCTGCCGCGTATTGGAATGATGATGAATCTGCATTTGCAATCGCAGTTGAGTCTGCTGATGTGGCAGTGAATGCTTTCGCTGGAACATCAAGCCTCCACGAAGGAAGAAGCGCGTTAATTTCTGAAATCGAAAACCATGGTCAAGCCATTGAAAAAATCGCAAAGCAAGATTTATCTGAAATAATTTTTTTAGGAATTGATTTTTCTTTCGCGCCATTTCCTGATGATACACACTCGCTTGGCAAGGCAGTTGAAAATATGGGTGTGAAAAAAATTGGTTTGCATGGTTCGCTTGCCGCTGCCGCGATTCTCACCGAAGCGATTGAACGTGCAAATTTTTTGCATATCGGTTTCAATGGTTTTATGCAACCTGTTTTGGAAGATTCTGTTTTGGCAAAACGCGCCGCGGATGGAACTTTGACAATAAAAGATTCATTATTGTATTCTGCTGTGTGTGGCACGGGTTTGGATACTGTCCCTTTGCCTGGTGATTCAACGGCTGATGAAATTACGCCTCTTTTATTAGACTTGTGTGCTTTGTCGCTGCGCCTCGACAAACCACTCACTTCACGCTTGATGCCGATTCCCGGGAAAGTTGCAGGTGATGAAACAAATTTTGATTTTGCATTTTTTGCAAACAGCAAAGTGATGAAGTTAGACAGCCAGCCTTTGCAAAATTCTTTAGGTGGTGATGAAAGTTTTGAGTTGCAAAAGAAAATATAAGTTACACTGAAATTTTTACTAACTTCAATATCTCATCACAAGTTTCTTGCGGTGTTTTCTCTTTTGTATAAACGATAAATTTTGCAAGTTTATGATTGGAAGGGTGTTTGATAAAGTGCTCGTTAATGTTTGGTTTCATCTCTCGCAAAAATTCTTCACGTTCATTCAAAATTGAAACTGATTCATCGGGGTCTGCTGATGGTAACAGTAAAATCACATTTGGATAAGCAGACAATGCAGTTTGAACTCGTTCAAAAAGATTTTCATCTTCATACACAGAGTGACCCGCACCAAAATCAATAATGCAATTGCTATGGTCAGCAAGAATACGTTCAACTGCATGTGCTTCAAAAGGTTTCCAGTACGGGTAAACCGCCCATAAGCCTTCTTCCTGACGTTTTTTCTTGGCATATTCTTGGTCGTAGCCAATTTCTTTGTAATAATCAAAACGAACATCATCCATTGAAACTTGAGGTAAGTTCAACTTTTTAGAAAGTAATTCAGCAACTGTGGACTTTCCTGTGCCAATTGGTCCAATAAGAATAATTTCCATCTTTACCTATTTTTGTGGCTTGAGAAAATATGCCTGATATGTTCCTTGTGAGGTGTAGCCCAATTTTTCTGCTAACTTACAAGATTCTAGATTCGCCGCATCCCAATGAGCGTCCATGT
The DNA here is from genome assembly GCA_003524705.1 of Anaerolineae bacterium. Next base: position 4,777 of record DQGV01000464.1, read on the forward strand.
TATTTTCAAAGCACCAACGCACGAGATTGGCTGACAATGCAGTTGCTAACCCTTGACGGCGATGTTCATCCGCTACAAACAAACTGACCTCAATGCTCGTACTACAAACTAAGGAAGAATATGCGGCACCTATAACTTCACCATCATTTTCAGCATAAAATCCAATACCACGTTCCACAAAATCTTCTGGTGACTCAAAATCTGAAACATCAATGAAATGGTCTTGTCCTTTTATACGTTGTAAAAGATTCGCGTCCATACGTTTTACATCTTGTGCAAATTTTGAATCCTGACAAAGTTTTCTCAAATGTTCAACCGATATAGTTTCTGATGAAAACATATATCTTTCAATTTCAAAAAAGCGTTCTCCATAAAAATTCTTAAACGCTTCTGCCCAGCCCGGCAATGCGGACATAAACAAATTATACGGTTGAAAACTTTTTACAATTTCTTCCCCGCTAGTGGTGGGGTAAGATTCCCCAAAAAAAAAAAAAAAAAAAAAAATTATTATTTTTTTTTTTTT
>DQGV01000106.1 GCA_003524705.1 Anaerolineae bacterium
TGATATCTTTTGCGAGACGAGTTGAAAAAGATTCAAATGGATTTTTGTTTGGAATAAATGTGAGTTGTTTTTTTAGAATTTGAACAGAAGCATTCACGAGTTCTTGATTCTTTTTGGCGCGATCCCAAATTTTTACAAACTCAACATACGGTGGAAGATAAACTGGGTCATTTTGATTCAAACGAAACAAATTTATAAAATCATCGCCAGATAAATTGTAATAGCCTTGATTATGAAAATATCCAAGATGATTATTCTCTACATCAATTTCTACAACTGCAATTGTGCTTTTGACATGCGCCATGTGATACGCAGTGCCGTGTGTATCGGGCAAATAATATGAATCCATTTCAACAAGCACAGGTCTGCCGAAACCAACTTGCTCATCGACATGGTCAATGAGGCGATTCCAAATGGTTAACTCTTGAATATCTAAACCATACAAATCATATAAATCAATTAATGGAAATTTGAAGAATGTCCATTGGTCACCTTCAAAGTCAATGACTAATGTAAACGGAAGCGATGCAATTGGTTCGTGACCCATTGCATGGAGCAGTTCAATCCACACATCAGAATAACAATTGGTCTCTGCCCAAATGCGGTCTGGACCATGAATCAAATGTCTTTGATACGTTTGTGGGTCAAGTTGTAAGATTGATCTTTTCATGTTTACATTTGTAGGGACACAGCGAAAAGTTTTATTGTCAAAATCATAAATTGACTCGCTGTGTCCCTACTATTAAATTTCCAAAAGATTCTTAACAGATGAGGGCCATGTCTTGGGGTCAAAACCAAATTTCTTTAACAATGCCAACGTGGTTCTTTCCAAACCAAATCCAATACAAGCCGTATGAGCAATTTCGCCATTTTGTGTTTTGATATTAAACGGATGAGCAAAATGGTCAAGGTGATAATTGCTTGAAGAAATAGCAGTTGGTTTTTCTTCACTTGTAATCGGAATGACCAATTCAAACTTTAATTCTTGTTCTTGTTGAGAAACAACCATTGCTTTTCCGCCACGCCCAAAGAATGGGTCATTTGCAACAACAGGTTTTACTTCCAAACCTAAGGCGTGATACAGTTCTTCACCTTTTTTCAACCAAAAGTTTCTGTGATTCAATGCTTGTTCTGGCGTACCTAATGTTACAAATTCTCTTTGACGAAATGATTGCATACGAGCAGGGTCTTTGGATGGTTCATGCCTGAAAACAAAACCAACCAAATCAATCAAACGACCTTTTTCTGGCAAGATTGTATTTTTTGCAGTGGGATATAACGGATAACACGCCGCAGGATTCATCATCAACGCCGAAGGTTCTAAATCATCTGTCCACTTTTCGTTTTCGTGCAACTTCCGCAACATTTCAAGATGTTCACGTTCTCTACCCATAAAAGTATGAATGGAACCCATCAAATCAGGAAATGATTCGATGTGAGTTGTTTTTAGATAATGTTCACGCGGCAGAAGTGGAGGAAAACGCATCACCTCTGCTTCAAGTTGTTGACTGCTTCGTGAGATATATCTTTCAAACGACTCAATGATATGCTCAAACGTTCCGCTTCTTCCATATACACCAGATACGCCTAAATCAATCAACAAACCTGCGGCAATTAATTCGCGTTGATATTTTTCTTGTAGTTCAGGTACATTTTCGTGCGTGTGAGACATAGTTAATCTCCACGATGCATGTGAAGTAATGTGGCGTTGTGATTCATAATACGGTCGTTATTAACCATCAAAGAAGCACCGTACGCATCTCTTAAGTGACGACTTAAACTATATTTTGTATCATTGCGATAACCTGCAATTCCACAAATCAAAAGGCTTCTACTAACAATGTCAATAATCAAACTTGAAGAAGCAATTTTCAAATTATTGATTTTGACAGAAAAACTAAATGTATCTAATGCTTCCGCATTATTTTCACTTAATAATTGTTGATAATGTTCAGCACATCCATGCACATTTTCACGCATGAGTTGTAAAACTGAATGAACCTCTGCTAAACGTAAAGCTGCTGTTTGTGGGGCATTGGGATTCTTCTTCATCATATCTCTTACAAATGCTCTTGCCATGTTCACTGAATCTGTTGCAATGCCAAGCCACAATGAACCCCATAAAATATGTGAGGTTGGGTGCATGCTTTGACTCAAAATATCTGCAAAAGGTGCAGGGATAATTTGTTTCATGTGACCCTTTGATTTAACTAAAAAGCCTTCACTACATGTGCCGCGAAAACCCATCGTGTCCCAAGCCATGCTTGGTTCTAATTCATAATCTTCTTTGCTGACGACCACATGCACTTGGTCATTAGCAGGTGAGTCAGGTGTACGGCGTGAGGTGATAAACAAATCATCGGCTTGTTTACCATACGAAATGACTGGCGCATTTTTTGTCAGTGTGAATGAATCACCATTTTGTTCAACGGCGCAAATGCTTTGTCTTAAGTCTCCACCAATGCCCATTTCTGTCGTAGCAGAAGCAAGCAGACGCGAGTCAGAAGCGACTTTCTTCAAATAATTTTTGAAATGCTCATTTGATAATCCATGATTGATTGCACATGCAACTTGAATCTGATGCATGGCAAAAATCATAGCAGTCGAACCGCAATATTGACCCAACGCTTCGCACACGCGTGCAAGTTGAGTGATGTTTAATCCCAGCCCGCCTAATTCAGTCGGGATATATGCCCCCATCAGTTTCAAGCTTTTAATAGCATCAATGGCTTCTTGTGGAAAACGCGCATTGGCATCCACATCTCTTGCATTCGGACGAATAATTTCTTCGCCAATTTTATGAACTTCTTCCAATAACTTTTCAAACGATTCCTTGCTAATGCCTGTTTGATTGGTGTGTTCCATGAAAACCATCCTATGCTTTTTGAGTTAATTGCTCAACTACATCTACAATCGATTGAATGCTAGAAAAAGTTTTTCGCCCCAACATGCTATCAGGAATTTCAATGTTGAATTCATCTTCCAATGCCAGCATCAATCCAACCGTTGCTAACGACGTCAACCCTGCATTATATAAATCACTATCATTTGCCAAATCAGTTACTGGAGTAGAAAGCCGCCCATTTTTTTCGAGAATTTCACGAACTTTTTGCACAGTCATATAATGGCTCCAAGATTAATAAATTTTAATAATAAGGAAATTTTACTCCAAATTAAATAAATGAATGACTTAAAA